>JBHADS010000365.1:0-6182 GCA_041855185.1 Lautropia sp.
CATTGGCATGGTGGTGGCCGTGGCCGAGGCCGATGCGGCCCGTGTGGCGCAGGCGCTCGAAGCCGCCGGCGAGACCGTGTTCCAGATCGGCGAGGTGCGCCCGCGCAATGGCGAGGAGGCGCAAGCCGTCGTCGTAGCCGGCTGAGTCCGAGGGCAGGCATCGCCCCGTCCTAGCACAATTCTGCTGAGGGCGCGGGCCGTTCCGAATTCACGATCCGTGCGGGCTGGGCGCCTATACTGATGCGTCCAGCCAACAGCAGACGGGGGTATCGCATGCCTGCTTCTTCCACCAAAACCCAGAAACCCCGGACGGCACGCCAGGCCGGGAGGACGGCGAAGGCCCAGGCGGGCTCCGGCGCCGGAACCGGCCCGAAAGCCCGCACAACGCCAAAGGCCGGTGTCACGCCGAAGGCCCGGGCAACCCCGGCAGCGGCGCCGGCCGCCCGCGAGAACCGGCCCGGCATGGGCGCGCTGCCCTATCGGGGTGGCGTGTCCTTTCGTGTCTGGGCGCCCCACGCGGACGAGGTCTGGGTGACGGGCGATTTCAATGACTGGTCAAAAACCGCGCACCCGCTCGTCAGCGAAGGCAACGGCTACTGGTATGCCGAGGTCAAGGGCGCCAAGGCTGGCCAGGAATACAAGTACATCCTGCGCAACGGCGATCTGCTGCTCGAAAGAATCGACCCCTATGCCCGTCAGGTGACGCACTCGGTCGGGCATGGCGTCATCTACGACCCGGCCGCTTTCGACTGGGAGGGGGATGATTTCAGCATCGCCGCGTACAACGAACTGGTGATCTATGAGCTGCACGTCGGCTCCTTCTTTACCGATGAGGAAGGCAAGCCGGGGGATTTCGACGATGTGCTGCATCGCCTCGAGCATCTGGTGAAGCTGGGCATCAACGCCATTCAGATCATGCCGGTCTCGGAGTTTGCCGGTGACTTCTCGTGGGGCTACAACCCGGCGCATGTGTTTGCGGTGGAAAGCGCCTATGGCGGCCCGGACAAGCTCAAGCGGCTCGTGCGCGAGGCACACAGACGGGGCATCGCGGTGATCATGGATGTGGTCTACAACCACTTCGGTCCCAGCGATCTCGATATCTGGCAGTTCGATGGCTGGCAGGAGAACGATAAAGGGGGCATCTATTTCTACAACGACCACCGCTCGAAGACTCCCTGGGGCGACACCCGGCCCGACTATGGTCGTGGCGAGGTGCGCCAGTTCATCCACGACAACGCGATGATGTGGCTGGAGGATTACCACATCGATGGTCTGCGTTTCGACATGACCCTCTACATCCACAGCGTCAACGGTGATGGTGGTGAAGCCATTCCCGAGGGCTGGAGCCTGATGCAGTATGTGAACGCGTCGGTGCAGGAGCGCTTTCCGGGGCGCATCCTGATCGCAGAAGACCTGCACAGCAATCCGGCCATCACCGCCGAGGTCGGGCACGGTGGTGCAGGTTTCCATTCGCAGTGGGATGCACAGTTCGTGCACCCGATCCGCGAGATGGTGATTCATGCCGACGACGGCGCCCGCTCGATGGCCGCGGTGAGCAAGGCGCTCACCTACCGCTATGAGGATGATGCCTTTCATCGCGTGATCTACAGCGAATCGCACGACGAGGTTGCCAACGGCAAGGCGCGCGTGCCGCACGAGATCGACAAGGACGATCCGACCGGCTGGCACGCCCAGAAGCGTTCGACCCTGGCGGCCGGGCTGCTGTTCAGCGCACCGGGCATCCCGATGATCTTCCAGGGGCAGGAATTCCTGCAGGGCGAGTGGTTCCGCGACGACGTGCCACTGGACTGGGATCTGCACGAGGAGTTTCACGGTGTCGTGCGCCTGTATCGGGATCTGATTCATCTGCGCCTGAACCGTGCAGGCGTCAGCCGTGGGCTGTGCGGGCAGCACATTGCCGTCACGCACGCCGACGAGGCGCAGAAGATGGTCGTGTTCCAGCGTTGGGACGAGCATGGCGACGGCGATGACGTGATGGTGGTCGTCAACTGCGGTCACGGCGGCCGGGAGAACTACCGGATCGGCATGCCGCAGAGCGGCACATGGCGGCTGCGCTTCAACTCCGACGCCAGCATCTACAGCGACGACTTCGGCAATACCGGCAGCGGGGACGTGCAGGCGACCGACGAGGGCTACGACGGCTTGCCGGCCAGCGCCCAGATCACGGTGGCGCCCTACAGCGTGCTGATCTACAGCCGCGATCCGTCCTGATCCGACCCCGACCCGCAGGGTATTCCCTATCCCGCACGCGGATCGCGGACGCCCCCTGCGGGATGCGTGCACGGGGCGTTTCTGTGACGCTTTCTCACCTTCTTTCTGGCAAATGGAGCCATTCCGACGCCGTCTGCCTGCCCGAAGCGACCGGGCTTTGGCTTGGCTCGGAAACTCGTCATAATCCGTGCTATAGATTCACCGATTGGCCTGCCCCTGTTGCGTACCGGGTCGCAGCATCTGTGTGTTGCGCGCCTTGAGGGGGCCTGAGGATCTACCTTCCATGTCGCGCCAGACCTCGCCCATGCCGGGAGGCAGGGGGAGTGGTCGTCGCGCATGGTGGGTTTCCGACAGTGCGGCAGGTTCCCTTTTCCCTTACTTGAAAGGTAGTGCCATGGAGCAGATCTCCCGGCGGCAGTTTTTCAAGGTGACGGGGACGACATTGGCTTCTTCCAGCATGGCACTGATGGGCTTCTCGCCCCGCGAAGTGCTGGCGGAAGTCCGGCAGTTCAAGCTGGCTGCCACCTCTGTCGCCCGTCAGACTTGCACCTATTGTTCCGTTGGTTGCGGCATCCTGATGTACGCGCAGGGTACCGGCATGAACGCCAAGCGTTCGGTCATCCACGTCGAGGGTGATCCCGACCATCCCGTCAACCGTGGCACGCTCTGTCCCAAAGGGGCGGGCCTGCTGGATTTCGTCAACAGCCCCAACCGTCTGCTGCGTCCGCAGTACCGGGCGCCCGGCTCCGATCACTGGGTCGACATGTCCTGGAGCAAGGCGCTGGACCGCATCGCCCGGCTGCTGAAGGACGACCGTGACGCCAACTTCCTGCAGAAGACGGCCGACGGCAAGCTGGTGAACCGCTGGACCTCGACCGGGATGCTCTGTGCCTCGGCGGCCAGCAACGAAGCCGGCTACATCACACACAAGGTTGCCCGCAGCTGGGGGATGTTGCCCCTCGACAACCAGGCGCGTGTCTGACACGGTCCGACGGTGGCAGGTCTTGCCCCGACGTTTGGCCGTGGTGCGATGACGAATCATTGGGTCGACATCAAGAATGCCGATGTGATCCTGATCATGGGCGGCAATGCCGCTGAAGCGCATCCCTGTGGGTTCAAGTGGGTGACCGAAGCGAAGGCGCACAACAACGCGCACTTCATGGTGGTCGATCCGCGTTTCAACCGTTCGGCTTCGGTGGCCGATTTCTATGCCCCCATCCGGTCGGGCAGCGATATCGTCTTCCTGGGCGCGATCATCAATTACCTGCTGACCAACGACAAGATCCATCACGAGTACGTCCTCAACTACACGGATTTCTCCTTCATCGTTCGGGAAGACTTCAAGTTCACCGAAGGCATCTTCTCGGGCTACGACGAAGAGAAGCGCACCTACGACAAGAGCAGCTGGGAGTACGAGCTGGGCGAGGATGGCTACGTCCGTACCGACCCGACGCTGAAGCATCCGCGCTGTGTCTATCAGTTGATGAAGGCGCACTACGCCAGCTACACGCCCGAACAGGTGGAGCGGGTCTGCGGCACGCCGAAGGACAAGTTCCTGCACGTGGCCGAGCAGTTCGCCTCGACGGCCGTGCCGGGCCGGGCCGCGACCATCATGTACGCGCTGGGCTGGACGCAGCACTCGATCGGCGCGCAGATTCTGCGTTGCGCCGCGATGGTGCAGCTGCTGTGCGGCAACATCGGCGTGGCTGGTGGTGGCATGAACGCGCTGCGCGGACACTCCAACATCCAGGGTCTGACCGACCTGGGTCTGCTGTCGGCCAGTCTGCCGGGCTACCTGTCGCTGCCGCGCGAAAGCGAGCAGTCCTACAGCGAGTACATCACCAAGCGCACGCAGAAGCCGCTGCGCAAGGGGCAGACCAGCTACTGGCAGAACTATCCCAAGTTCCATGTCAGCCTGATGAAGTCCTGGTATGGTGACAAGGCAACCGCCGAGAACAACTGGAACTTCGACTACCTGCCGAAGCTGGATCGTGACTACGACATGCTCCAGATCTTCGACCTGATGAACAAGGGGCAGGTCAACGGCTATCTGGCGCAGGGCTTCAACCCGATCGCGGCGCTGTCCAACAGCGGCCGGGTGCGCGATGGTCTGTCGAAGCTGAAGTTCCTGGTGGTGATGGACCCGCTGGCGACCGAGACTTCCGAGTTCTGGCGCAACTTCGGCGAGTTCAACGACGTGGATACCGCCTCGATCAAGACCGAGGTGTTCCGTCTGCCGACCACCTGCTTTGCCGAGGAGGATGGTGCCGTCGTCAGCTCGTCGCGGGTGCTGCAGTGGCACTGGAAGGCGGCCGAACCGCCGGGCGAGGCGCATACCGACATCTTCATCATGTCGAATCTGCACCTGCGGATGAAGGCGCTGTACGAGAAAGAGGGCGGGGTCTTCCCGAGCCCGATTCTCGATCTGCATTGGGGCGACTATGCCGACCCCTATCATCCGACCGCCGAGGAAGTGGCCAGGGAGTACAACGGCAAGGCGCTGAAGGATGTCTTCGATCCGAAGGACCCGACCAAGCTGGTGCGCAAGGCCGGTCAGCAGGTGGCGGGCTTCGCCGAACTGCGTGACGATGGCTCGACCGCCAGCGGCTGCTGGATCTGGGCGGGTTCGTGGACCGAGGCCGGCAATCAGATGGGCCGGCGCGACAATTCCGACCCGACCGGCATCGGCAACACGCTGAACTGGGCCTGGGCCTGGCCGGCCAACCGCCGCGTGCTCTACAACCGCGCATCCTGCGATGTCTCGGGCAAGCCCTTCAACCCGCTGCGCAAGCTGGTCGAATGGAACGGCTCGGGCTGGGTGGGGGCGGATGTGCCCGACTTCGGCCTCACGTCGGCGCCTGCCGCCGGGGCGGGTCCGTTCATCATGAACCCCGAAGGGGTGGCCCGCTTCTTTGCGCGCGGCCGGATGAGCGAAGGTCCGTTCCCGACGCACTACGAGCCGTTCGACACGCCGCTGGGCTACAACCCGATGTACCGGAACAATCCGAAAGCCACGTCCTCGCCGTCGGCCCGGGTCTTCCCGGAGATCTGGGAAACCTTCGGCAAGCCGGATGAGTTCCCGCACGTCGGTACGACCTATCGTCTGACCGAGCACTTCCACTACTGGACCAAGCATGCGCTGGTGAACGCCATCACGCAGCCCGAACAGTTCGTGGAGATCGGCGAGGCGCTGGCGGCCGAGATCGGCATCAAGGCGGGCGACCGGGTCAAGGTCTCGTCCAAGCGCGGCTACATCAAGGCGGTGGCGGTCGTCACCAAGCGGCTGCGTGCGCTCAAGATCGATGGCAAGACCATCCACCACGTGGGTATTCCGATCCACTGGGGCTTCAAGGGTGTGACCAAGCCAGGCTTCCTGGCGAACACGCTGACGCCTTTCGTGGGTGACGGCAATACCAATACCCCCGAGTTCAAGACTTTCCTCGTGAAAGTCGAGAAGATCTGAGGAGCACACGATGGCATTGCAATCTCTTGATATCAAACGCCTGTCGGCGACGACCACGACGCCGCCGCAGGTGCGTGAGCCGCGCTCCGGCGAGATCGCCAAGCTGATCGATGTCTCGAAGTGCATCGGCTGCAAGGCATGCCAGTCGGCCTGCATGGAGTGGAACGATCTGCGCGAGGAAGTGACGGAAACGGCCTTCGGGCCGGAGGTGCTGGGCAATTGCGGTGGCACCTACGACAACCCTCGTGACATGACGGCCAACGCCTGGACGGTGATGCGCTACACCGAGTACGAGAACGAGGCCACCGGCAATCTGGAATGGCTGATCCGCAAGGACGGCTGCATGCACTGCGAGGATCCGGGCTGTCTGAAGTCCTGTCCCTCGCCGGGCGCGATCGTCCAGTACACCAACGGCATCGTCGATTTCCACGAGGAAAAGTGCATCGGCTGCGGCTACTGCATCACCGGCTGCCCCTTCAACGTGCCG
>JBHADS010000366.1:0-13748 GCA_041855185.1 Lautropia sp.
CAAACAACAAGAAACCGCCTGCAGCGCTTCGTCAACGACGCGCGGCGCGTGCTGGAAGAAGAATTCACCCGCCAGCTCCAGAACGATTACGGCATGGACCCGAATGCGGGCAGCGTGGCGGAGCTGGCAAGCCTGCGCCACATCAATGATGCCCAGCGCGAGACGGCGCGCATCCTGCGCGACACCCTGGCGCACTACACCGCCAGTGGCGACATGAATGCCACCCAGGGGCTGGACCGCATCGTCCGCGAGCAAGCCTTTACCGTGCTCAACCGCCTGGCGGCACTACGCATGGCGGAGGCGCGTGGTCTGCTGGTGGAATCGGTCGGTAACGGGCTCCAGGCCAAGGGCTTTCAGCTCTACGCGCGCCTGGCCGGCACCGGCCTGGGCGAAACCGGCGATGCCTACCGCGTGTATTTGTTCAGCGTGTTCGATGAACTCGCGCAAGACTTGCCCGGCCTGTTCGACCGCTACTCACCGCAGGGCCGTCTGTTCCCACGTGAAGCCGCGCTGCTGCAAGTGTTGAGCCTGCTTAACGATGCCGGCATAACCCCACTGTGGGGCGAAGACGAAACCATCGGCTGGATCTACCAGTACTTCAACTCCAAGGAAGAGCGCAAGGCGATGCGCGATGCATCGCAGGCGCCGCGCAACAGCCGCGAGCTGGCGGTGCGCAACCAGTTCTTCACGCCACGTTATGTGGTCGAGTTTCTGGTGGATAACACCCTCGGGCGACTCTGGTTCAACGCCATAGGCGGAGTCACCAATCTACGCGATCGCTGTCAGTACCTGCTGGTGAAGCCGGACGAAACGCCTCAAGCAGCCACCAAGCTGCGCGACCCGCGAACACTTAAGCTATTGGACCCGGCCTGCGGCTCCATGCACTTCGGCCTCTATGCCTTCGACTTGTTCGCCGAGATCTACCGTGAGGCATGGGCCTGGGAGCAGCGACATGGCCCTGGCTCACTGGACGTTTCCACGCAGCCCCAGGCAGCGCTCAAGCCACTAAGTCAGACCTACGAGGACGAAGCAGCATTTCTGCGTAACGTGCCTCGTCTGATCGTTGAGCACAACATCTATGGTGTTGATATCGATCCGCGAGCCGTACAGATCGCCTCGCTGGCATTGTGGCTGCGTGCCCAGCGCGCTTGGCATGATGCCGGCATCAAGGCCAAAGACCGACCACTAATCGGGCGGGGCCATGTGATTGCGGCCATTGCGCCGCCGGCAGATCGTGAGCTGCGCCAGCAGTTTGCTGCCAACCTCGACCAGCGCGATTCGGAACTGTTCGAGAAGACCCTGCAACTGCTCAAGGGCCTGCCGGAGCTCGGGGTGCTGCTCCAGGTCGAGCGGGAGTTACCGAACTTGATCCGCCAGGTTTATGTAGGCAAGGGCACCGGCCTGTTTGCCGCCCAAGAGCAGGAGAACTGGCAGCAAGCGGAGGCGCGGCTGCGCGCGGCGCTCACTGAGTTCGCCCAAGCAGCGAAATCCACATACCAAGGCCGTTTGTTTGCCCAGGATGCTCTCCAGGGCCTGCGGCTTATTGATCTGTGTCGTGAAGAGTTCGATGTAGTGGTGATGAATCCGCCCTTTGGAGCGCTGGCATCCAGCACAAAAGATCAGCTCACCAAAGCCTATCCGCGCAGCAAGAACGATCTGTTGGCCATCATGGTTGAAAGAGGACTGGAGCTTTTGCGAGGTGGCGGAAGAATTGGCGCGATTACATCGCGCGCCTGCTTCTATCTGTCGAGCTTCCAATCGTGGCGAGACGGGGTCGTTCTCGGAAAGGCGCCGCCTGTTGTTATGGCGGACCTGGGTTATGGCGTCATGGATGATGCAATGGTTGAGGCAGCTGCCTATGTGTTGGAGAAGTCTTCATGACCGTCTTTTTACGACTGCTAGAAGAAAAAGAAAAAGAGCAAAGCCTGCGAGGCGCTGTAACCGCATTCCGTTCAGATGCCACCCATGCATTGGTCTTTCAAATTTCTCCTGAGAAATTTCAGCTGATACCAATGTCGCCATTCTCTTATTGGGTTGGGGATCAGGTTCTAGAGACATTTGCTCGGCTGCCAGCGTTCAACTCCGAGGGCAGAACCGCGCGTGACACAAACCCCCAGGGGGATGACAAGCGCTTTATTCGCTCCTGGTGGGAGGTAACTAGCTCGACAAGGACCGATCTGAACTGGGTCCCGTTGTGCAAAGGAGGAAAATTCAGCCCGATCTACTCCGACGTGCACTTGGTTGTTGCCTGGAATCCGATTCGCTCGACTTATCTGGGATTCCAAGGAACTAGCCATCGCCCACTTGAGAAACCGGCGTCACTGGATTTCTTCTTCCGACCAGGCCTGACATGGCCAAGAAGAAGCCAAATCGGGTTGGGACTCCGCTGTATGCCGCGAGGTTGCATCTTCGCCCAGAAGGGGCCAGGAGCATTTATTAACGGAGACGATCCAACAGATCTTCTGGCCTATCTTGCCATCGGAGTATCAAAGCCATATATCCGGCTTGCTCAGCTACAGATGGCCTTTGGTGCCTATGAAGTGGGCGTTATACAGCGCACCCCTGTTCCCAGAGTTTCCAATCTGGCGAAGACGCAATTGGCGGGACTTTGTCGTCGAGCGTGGTCTTTAAAGTACCAGATTGACTCTTACGAAGAGACATCGCACGCATTCGTGGTTCCTGTGGCTTTGCGGGAGCGGATGAGTGGTTATGACCCGTCTGAGATGAAGGTGGAACTTGCGCGCATACATCTCCAAATTGATGACTTGGCGTTCGAACTCTACGAGTTTGATGAAGCAGATAGAAACGCACTCATGGGGGAAGTCGGACACAAGGAAGAATCCGACTCCGAGGAAGATGATGAGGATGAAAGTTCAGAAGCACCAGTGCCGGTCACCGATGCGCTGCTATCTTGGGCTAGTGGCGTCGCATTTGGCCGATTCGACTGGCGCCTAGCCACCGGTGAGCGTGCGGCACCCGCCGAACCAGAACCCTTTGACCCGTTGCCGGCGAAAAGCCCCGGTATGCTTCCTGATGGAGCAACACCCTTTCACGTCCATACTGGCATTCTGGTGGACGCCCCCGGTCACACGCACGACTTTGCACGTCTGGTCGAAGAGGTGCTCGCCCGCGTAGAGGCACCAGTGCCGGCAGATGTGCGCCGCTGGCTGCAACGTGACTTCTTCCCCTTCCATCTGCAGCGCTATTCCAAGAGCCGCCGCAAAGCGCCTATCTACTGGCCGCTGTCCACCACGTCCGGCAGCTACACGCTGTGGGTCTATTACCCCAGTCTTACCAACCAGACGCTGTACACGGCGATCAACGACTTCGTTGAGCCCAAGCTCAAACAGGTCGGGGCTGACATGACGGTGCTGCGCAACAAGGGTTCGGCACGCACCCGCGACGACGAAAAGCAGTTCGAAGCCCTGCAGGCCTTTGAACTGGAGCTGATCGAGCTGCGAGACACCCTGCTCAAGCTCGCGCCCACCTACAAACCCAACCACGACGACGGTGTGCAGATCTCTGCCTGCCCGCTGTGGCCGCTGTTCCGCCACAAGCCCTGGCAGAAGGTGCTCAAAGACACCTGGGCGAAGCTGGAAAAAGGCGACTACGACTGGGCGCACCTGGCCATGAACTACTGGCCGGAGCGCGTTCGCAACAAATGCAAGACCGAAAAGTCGCTTGCCATCGCCCATGACCTGGAGGATTTTTATGTTGAGCCCGAGGTCAAACCGAAAAAGTCGCGTTCCAGGAAGAAACCTGAGGAGATGTGATGAGCCAACAACTTAAGACAATCAACAGGCAAGGTATCCCACGTATCGAATCCTTGCGGGTGGAAAACTACCGGGCATTGCGTAAGGTCGAGCTAGGCAATTTGACGCCGATGACGGTTCTGCTCGGTCCTAACGGCAGCGGCAAATCCACCGTTTTCGATGTATTCAATTTTCTCTCTGAATGCTTTCAGTTTGGTCTACGCCATGCCTGGGATCGACGTGGACGCGCAAAAGAGCTGAAGACGCGCGGCACGGATGGTCCGATCGTTTTCGAGCTGAAATACCGTGAGCAGCCAAAGAGCCCCATCATCACCTATCACCTGTCGATCGATGAGGGTGCCAAAGGGCCAGAAGTGGTTGAGGAATGGCTGCAATGGCGGCGCGGCCAGAAAGGGCAGCCGTTCCGATTCCTGGAATTTCGTCGTGGTGTGGGGCGAGCCGTCAGTGGCGAGTTACCCGATGAGGAAGACCAGCGCAAAGATACCACGCTGAGATCGGCTGACTTGATTGCGGTGAACACTCTCGGCCAATTGGCAGAGCATCCCCGGGTTGCCGCCTTGCGTGAATTCATCACCGATTGGTATGTTTCGTATCTGTCCATCGACTCCACTCGCAACCAGCCAGAAGCCGGGCCACAGGAACGCCTGAGCAAGGGCGGAGAAAACTTGCCCAATGTCATCCAATATCTGAAAGAGCAGCACCCGGAGCGCCTGGAGCAGATTTTTGCGGTCTTGCGTCAGCGTATTCCGCGCCTGGAACGGGTCGAGGCCGATCCCATGCCGGATGGTCGTCTGTTGTTGCAGCTCAAAGATGCTCCCTTCGAGCAACCGGTGCTTTCCAAGTTTGCCTCCGATGGCACCATGAAGATGCTGGCTTATCTAACCGTACTCTACGACCCGGAGCCCCCACGCTTTATTGGCATCGAGGAACCGGAAAACTTTCTGCACCCACGCTTGTTGCCCGAACTGGCCGAAGAGTGCCGCGCCGCTGCTGAGCGGTCGCAACTGCTCATCACCAGCCATTCACCTTTCCTGCTGAATGCCATGCGGGCTAATGAGATTCGCGTTCTTTACCGCGATGAGCAAGGATTCACCCAAGCCATTCGAGCTTCAGATATTCAGGGTATTCCTGAGTTTGTTTCTGCAGGCGCAACCTTGGGGCATCTGTGGATGGAGGGGCATTTCGGCTTGGGCGATCCTTTGGTGAATCAGGGTGCACCGCGTTCTCCGAAGAAGGGGCGTAGCTGATGCTGGAGAAGTTGATTGTGTTCGTCGAGGAGTACTCGATGGAGGCTGCGCTGGAATTGTTACTGCCGAAGATGCTTGGTGACATTGAGTTCCAAATCATCCGTTTCCAATGCAAGGACGATTTGCTCAAGAACGCGCCCGTTCGGCTAAAAGGCTACGCAGCTTGGTTACCAGAAAATTGGCGCATCCTTGTGTTGGTAGACCGCGATGACGATGACTGTACCCAACTGAAATCTCGGCTCGAGAATATAGCTACTGATGCGGGCTTATTAACCAAGACAAAGGCGCAACCCGGACACAGCTTTCAGGTAGCCAACCGAGTTGCTATCGAGGAGCTAGAGGCGTGGTTCTTCGGCGATTGGACTGCAGTGCAGGCAGCTTACCCCCGGGTGCCGGGCACTATTCCGCAGAAGTCCAAGTTTCGTGACCCCGATGGGGTCACAGGTGGCACTTGGGAAGCGATGGAGCGTGTCCTGAAGCAGGCTGGCTACTTTAGTACAGGCTTACGCAAGCTGGAGTTGGCGCGGTCGGTAGCGGAACACATGGATATTCAGCGTAATCGCTCCCGCAGTTTCCAGGCTTTTACAGAGGCTGTAGCCGCTGCGATGCTGTGTAGTGAGGAGTGTTCATGAGTATTGAGGAGTTTATTCGAGAACTCGTGCTGCGACCGCGCCTGAAAAAAGCCGGAGCCCTGGTGGTGTACGACGCCGACAAGCGCTACCGCGAGCAGTGTTTCGATCTGGCGGACGATAACGTGCAGGTGGTGGATGCGTCTGAAAGCAGCATTGAAAGCCGTGCGGCGGCGTTGCTGGCACTGCGTGAGGTAGGTCATCCCAAGGCACCACTGGAGGGCGTGTTGATCTACGTGCCTGCCAAGCGCCCCGAAACCGACGAGCAGAAGCAGGCTGATCCATTCGCGCTGTACGCAGAGTGCGGCGCCGTGTTTCCGCAGGATGATGGCGACGAGTATCTGAACCTCTGCCTGCGTGCAAGGCCAGATCATTCGACCGAAATTCGGCAGGTGTTCGCGACTTCTCCCTCTGGGCCGTCCTTTGCGGTGATCGATGCCATTGGCGGCGGCGTGAGTTGGCCCCAGCTGCGAGCCACACTGCGAGTGGAGTCGGGCCGCGAGATTCTAGCCGCACTCCTGGCCCCCACTACCCGCCAGTCTGAAGCACTCAAGGGGCACGAAAGCTGGGTGCAAGAAGCGCGTGACTTCCTCCGCACCACCTTGGGGTTGAGCGTGAAGACGCGTGGCAATACCTGGTCTGCCCTGGCGGATGAACTGTGGCGCTACGTGCTGTTCAGTGAGTTTGTATTTGATCTGCCAGTGGCCCTGCCGGACACCTTGAAGGGGGTGCCGCATGCACCGATCGAGGCCAGACCCATCGTCGAGGATGTATGCGACCGTCTGCGCAGCGATTCGCAGTCACGCTCTGCCTACATCGAGCGCGCTGAGACCATCGAGACTGAACTCAAGCTGACCGATCTATGTGGTGCGATCGAAGACCTGGGCAAGCGCGACACTTTCCCCTTCGAGGAGCGGACCTTCCTGCGCACTGCGATCAAGGGCATTGTCAGTGGTGACACCGATGCCACTCGCCGTGTGCTAACCCGCCACAAGGGTTCGGTTTGGCAGGGCAAAGGGGAGAGCCAGGCCCAGTGGGAGTTGATTCGGTCCGGCTTAAGCTTGGTTGAAGCTTGCGACGATTTTGAGCGCCAGCTGCCGGATCACGCCCGTTCGCAGGCGGAGCTGATCGACTTCTACCTGGGTAGCCTGCGCGAAGCAGATCGCCTGCAGCGCGAGTTCGAACAAGCGACGGGTGACTTCCTTGACCCGCATGGCTTAATGCTTGAAGTGATCAGCCAGGCTCGGACGCGTTATCGCCGTTTGACAGAGAAGGTTCAAGGCGTATTTGTGAAACACATTGAGTCCGCCGGTTGGCCACCTACAGGGCGCCTGGCCAATGCCGATGTCTTTGATCGGCTGGTGGCTGATCGACTCAAGGAAAGCGGGCGCAAAGTGGCCTACCTGATGGTGGACGCCCTGCGTTACGAGTTGGGCGTAACCCTTGAAAAGCTGCTGGCGGAAGACGGTCCCGTCGAGCTGCAAGCTGCCTACGCGCAGCTACCGACCATCACCCTGGTGGGCATGGCTAGCTTGCTTCCGGACGCTCACACAGGGCTAACCTTGTCACTGGAGAGTGAGTCACTGGTACCGAAGCTTGCGGGCACTCCGGTAAGCAACGTGCCGCAGCGCATGAATGTTCTGGCCAAGCGGTATGGCGATCGGTTCGAAGAAATGCCGCTGAACGACTTTGTTCGCGGCAAGTCGAAGATTGCCGACACCGTCGACCTGTTGGTGCTGCGCTCTACGGAAATTGATAGCCAACTGGAAAGCAACCCGGAAACGACACTGAGCCTGATTCCAGGCACGCTCAAGCTGATCCGCGCGGCGCTGCATAAGCTGCGTGGCATGGGCTTCAAAGAGGCAGTCATCGTTACCGATCACGGCTTCTTCCTGAACGCGCAAGCGGAGGCCGGCGATGTGTGCGTGAAACCGCAGGGGAGATGGCCGGTGAACGCCCATGACCGCATGATGCTGGGGGACGGAACAGCGGATGGTCACAGCCTGGTGATCAGTGCCGAGAGGGTCGGCATTCGCGGTGATTTCGCCCAAGTGGCGCTACCGCGCAGTATGGCTCCCTATCGCTCGGGCCACCTGTATTTTCACGGCGGAGCATCCCTGGCGGAGGCTGTTGTACCGGTTCTGGTAGCCAGGTTGGATACCGCCCCCCAAGCAGAATTGAGCAAGGCAGTGGTAGAGCTAAGCTACAAGAACGGCGCCAAACGAATAACCACGCGATTACCGGTCATCGAAGTAATGCTGGTCGCTGACGATCTGTTTTCTCAAGACATAAGCATAGAGATCTTGCTGGAAGCACAAGTCAGTAAAGGTAATGTGGTAGGAGAGCCGCGCCCAAGCGGTGATGTAAACCCAGCGACCAGGACCGTGACCCTGATGCCGGGCCAGCGCAAGCAGATTGCGCTGCGCATGGACGACGAGTTCAGAGGCAATTTCAAGGTTGTGGCGCTTAACCCGACGACCCTGGCTACCTACAGCAGTCTGGCGCTTGAAACCGACTATACCGAATGAGCCCTATGGACGAACTCGACCAAAAACTAAACGCCACATTCGATGGCAAGGTGCTACGCAAAGACCTACTGCATCGAATCAAGAAAGGCACCAACGTCCCGACGTTCGTCCTGGAGTTCCTGCTTGCCAGGTATTGCGCTAGCAATGACCAGGCTGAGATGGATGCCGGCATGGAGGCAGTGCTGTCCTCGCTGCAAGAGAACTACGTGCGGCCCGATGAGGCCAATGCGGCTCAGTCCAAGGTGGCCACCAAGGGCAAGCACCGGTTCATCGACAAAGTTCACGTCCGCTACGTTGAAAAGGAAAAGCGTCACTGGGCGTCACTGGAGAACTTCAACTCTCAACGCATTGCGATTGGTGAGAAGTTCTACCGCGACAACGACAGGTTGCTAGAAGGTGGCATTTGGGCCGAAGTCACCCTGGCGTACAACGACATCGATGAGGACGACTACGCGTTTTCTATCGAGGATCTGCGCCCGATCCAACTAACCCGCTTCGACTTCGACCGCTACGCAGAAGGGCGGGCAGCGTTCACTCGCGACGAGTGGCTCGCGGCGGTATTGCGCTCTGTGGGGCTGGAACCCAGCAAGCTTTCGAAGCGCGTTCAGATGCATTTTATCGCCAGGTTAGCTGCGCTGGTGGAGCCCAACTACAACTACATCGAACTGGGTCCGCGCGGCACCGGCAAGTCCTATTTCTTCAGTGAGTTTTCGCCTTATGCCACCTTGATCTCGGGCGGCCAGGCAACCAAAGCCACTCTGTTCTACAACAATGCGCGCCGCAAGGTTGGTCTGGTCGGTTTCTGGGATACGGTCGCCTTTGATGAAGTCGGTGGCATCAAGGTGCGCGACCCAGACACCATCCAGATCATGAAGGACTTCATGGCCAACGGGCGCTTCTCGCGCGGAGCTGAAGTCATCGCCGACGCCAGCCTGAGTTTTGTCGGCAACATCGATGTGTCTGTGCAGCAGGTGGTAAACTCCAACGAGCACGACCTGTTTCAGCCCTTACCGCCAGAGCTCGACCTGGCTGTGATGGACCGCTTCGCCGCGTACATACCTGGCTGGGAGATGCCGAAGAACAGCAGCGAGTTCTTGACCCACAATTACGGGTTTATCACTGATTACTTGGCCGAGGCCTTCCACTACCAGTTCAAGCACACGAATCGGTATGAAGAAGTAAGCAAGCGCATCCGGCTCGGGAAATCAATCGAAGGGCGCGACGAGAAAGGTATCAAGAAGACCGTCTGTGCGTTCTTGAAGATCCTGCATCCGAATGGGCCCCCCACGGACGAGGAGTTTGAGGAATACGTAGCCTATGCCACCGAGTGCCGCCGCCGCGTCAAGGAGCAGATGAACAAGCGCAAACCGGATGACGAATTTGCGCGCATCAGTCTGTCGTACTTCAGGACCAGTGGCGATGAAGTGCTGGTTTACTGCCCGGAATCAAAGGACGCTCCCGCAACACAGGAGCCTGCGCGTCGCCGGTTGAATCAAGCGGATGAGCAGGCGCCTGAAGTAGCCGAAGTGCAACCCAATGTACAAGCAGCACCTGCCACACCGGAAACTCCAGGACTCCCAACGCCGGTATCCGCAGCCCCGTTAGCAGCGTTGACTGCAAGTGGGCCGTCACCGGTTGATCTCAAGGAGCAGCACTTCACCATCCTTTATGGCGATACTGGTTACAGCTATGAGTCGATCATGGGTCCGTATCTAAAAGGTGCAACGTCCGTCGTGATCGAGGACCCCTACATTCGCCTGCAACACCAAATTCAGAACTTTGTCCGCTTCTGCGAAACAGTACTAAAGGCTGGCACCGTGAAGAAGATCAGCCTGATCACCGGATATGACGACAAAACCCTGTTGGCCGACATCTCAGAAAAGCTCGACGAGTTGAAGCAAAGCCTTCTAGAGTTGGATGTGGAGCTGGATGTCACGCTCAATCCGAATATCCATGATCGCGAAATCCGTCTGGATAATGGCTGGATCATCAAGATTGGCCGAGGCCTCGACTTCTATCAGAAGCCTGGAGGGTGGTTCGAAGTTGGCGTAAACGATCTGAGTCTACGCAAGTGCCTGGAAACGAAGGTGGATATCTTCCGAGCATGATGAGAACGAAAGACGCAAAACTACCTGCCCGACGAATGCGCACATGTATTACCCAATCAGAACCTGCACAGTTCAAGCCGCTAAAGCGTAAGCCTGAGCGGGGGTTGGCATGCCCAGCGCCTGATGCGGCCGCGCTCACCCGCTCGCAACGAGCCTGCAAACCACCGATTCTTGCGCCCGGCGGCGATCGGCGGGATCGGATGTTTGAACAAGGGGGCATGCGCCCCCTTGGCCATCAGGACAGTTTCTTGCGCAGCAGTTCGTTGACCTGCTGCGGGTTGGCTTTGCCCTTGCTGGCTTTCATCACCTGGCCGACCAGGGCGTTGAAGGCTTTTTCCTTGCCGGCGCGGAATTCGTCGACCGATTTCTGGTTGGCGGCCAGCACCTGATCGATGATCGGCCCGAGCACATCGTCGCCGCTGATCTGCTTCAAGCCCTGTTTTTCGATCAGGGCATCGACCACCTCGGCGCCCCCGGCCACCGGGCCTTCGGCCCACAGCGACTGGAAGACATCGCGCGCCATCTTGCCCGACAGGGTGCCATCGGCGATCCGGGCGATCAGGCCCGCCAGTTGCGCCGCCGGCACCTTGCTGTCGGCGATGTCGAGGCTGTCGCGGTTCAGCTGGGCCGCCAGCTCACCCATCACCCAGTTGGCGGCGGTCTTGGCCTGCGCCGCCGGATCGGCCAGCGCCGCCAGCACGGCCTCGAAGTAGCTGGCAAGCGCCAGGCTGCCGGTCAGGGTCAGGGCATCGGTGTCCGGCAGGCCGTACTGCTGCTGGTAGCGCTGCCGCTTGGTGACGGGCAGCTCGGGCATGGTGGCTTTCACCGCCTCGATCTGTGCCGCGTCGATCAGCAGGGGCGGCAGGTCCGGCTCGGGGAAGTAGCGGTAGTCATCCGCATCCTCCTTGCTGCGCATCGAGCGGGTCTCGTCCGCATCCGGGTCGTAGAGCCGGGTTTCCTGCACCACGCGGCCGCCATCCTCGATCAGCTCGATCTGGCGGCGGACCTCGAACTGGATCGCCCGCTCCAGGAAGCGGAAGGAGTTCAGGTTCTTGATCTCGGCCCGGGTGCCGAATTCGGTCTGCCCCAGGGGCCGGACCGAGATGTTGGCATCCACCCGGAAGGAGCCTTCCTGCATGTTGCCATCGCAGATGCCCAGCCACATCACCAGTCCGTGCAGCGCCCGCGCATAGGCCACGGCCTCGGCGGCGGAACGCATTTCCGGCTCGGTGACGATCTCCAGCAGCGGCGTGCCGGCACGGTTCAGATCGATGCCGGACTGGCCGGCAAAATCCTCGTGCAGCGATTTGCCGGCATCCTCTTCGAGATGGGCGCGGGTCAGGTTGATGGTCTTGACCACCGGCGGCTCGCCCGGCTTGGCGGCCGGCACGGCGATGTCCAGATGCCCGCCGCTGACCACCGGCTGCTCGTACTGACTGATCTGATAGCCCTTCGGCAGATCGGGGTAGAAATAGTTCTTGCGGGCAAAGATCGAGACCGGGGCGATCTCGGCGCCCACCGCCAGCCCGAAGCGGATCGCGTGCTCGACAGCCTGCCGGTTCATCACCGGCAGCACACCGGGCAGCGCCAGATCGACCGCGCACGCCTGTGTGTTCGGCTCGGCCCCGAAGCGCGTCGAGGCACCGGAAAAGATCTTCGATTGCGTCAGGAGCTGGACGTGGGTCTCAAGCCCGATTACGACTTCCCATTGCATGGCGGCCATCACTCTCCGGAATCAGCGATCAAGATTGGCGCAACGGCCGGTCTTCGGATTGAACATCACCGGCCAGGCTTCTTCGCTCAGCCCCTTCTTGCTGCAGAAGGCATCGCAGCCGCTGTGTGCCAGCGTCACCCGACGCGTCTCCTGATAGACGAGCAGCTTGCAGCTGCTGCGACGGCCGGAGCCGATCGCCTTCAGCTCGATGTGCGGTGCGCTCTTGGTCTGGCGGAAGTCGGCCAGATTGAACTGGCACTGTCCCTTGCGGCCGACCTTGATGGCCCAGTCCAGGTCCTGCACCTGGCCGCCGCGCACCTGCAGGCGGGCGTTCTCGCCGAAGCCATCATCCTCGACCTGCTGGCAGTGTCCGGAAAAATCGGTCAGCGACGGGGCGGCCGGACGGGCGGGCGCGCTCTTGGCAGGCACAGAGGTCGAGGGCGTGGTGCGCTGCGGTCTCATGCGCTCGGGCAGGGACGAGCAGGCAGCCATCAGCACGCAGCACAGGGCCAGCGTCAGCCAGCCCATCAGGCGGGCAGTGTTCAGGCCGGCATCATTGGTTTTCAGGTTCATCATCAATCCGTGTTCGGAAAAAAATCGTGGACCGGTCATGCGCCTGCCCGTGCGGTCGGACACAAGGCATCCGACCCGGGCAAGACAGGCATCACCGGCATTCAGGCAGCAGAGCCACTCAGCAGCGGCGCCCGCTGCAGATGCCAGTCGGTGTGCTGCTGATAGATGTGCGCAATCGACAGCAGCCGCGCCTCGCTCAGCGCCGGCCCGACGAGCTGCATGCCCATCGGCAGGCGGCGGGCATCGAAGCCGCAGGGCATCGACAGCCCCGGCAGGCCGGCCAGCGAGGCGGGCAGCGTGAAGATGTCGGCCAGATAGTTACGCACCGGATCATCGGTCTGCTGACCAATGGGCCAGGCGGTTTCGGGCGATACCGGGCCTGCGATCAGATCGACCTGCTGGAACACCCGCTGGAAGTCGTCGGCGATCATCCGGCGCAGTTGCTGTGCCTTGCGATAGTAGGCATCGTAATAGCCGTGCGAGAGCACATAGGTGCCGATCATGATCCGGCGCTTGACCTCGGCGCCGAAGCCCTCGGCCCGGCTGTTGGTGTAGAGCGCATGCAGATCTTCCTGATGCGCACTGCGGTGGCCGTAGCGCACGCCGTCGTAGCGGGCCAGATTGCTGGAAGCCTCGGCCGGAGCGATCACGTAATAGGCGGGGATCGACAGTTCGGTATTGGGCAGCGACACCGGCACGATGCTGGCACCCAGCGCCTCGAACTGCTTGAGCGCGGCCTCGACGCCAGCGCGCACATCGGCAGCGAGGCTGTCGCCGAAGAATTCCTTGGGCACGCCCACCCGCAGGCCGGCCAGCGGCTTGCTGTCGACTGCGGTGCTCAGCGGCTCGGGGACGCGGAACAGGTCATCGGCCGGCACCTGCAGACTGGTGGAGTCGCGTTCGTCGAATCCAGCCATCGCGGCCAGCAGGGACGCGCAGTCGGCGGCCGAGCGGGCAAAGACGCCAGCCTGATCCAGACTGCTGGCGAAGGCGATCATGCCGTAGCGCGACACCCGGCCATAGGTGGGCTTGATGCCGGTGACGCCGCACATCGCCGCAGGCTGGCGCACCGAGCCGCCGGTATCGGTGCCAGTGGCCACCGGCACCAGGCCGGCCGCCACGGCCGCGGCCGAGCCGCCCGAGGAGCCGCCGGCCACCCGGGCGGTGTCCCAGGGG
>JBHADS010000367.1:0-3897 GCA_041855185.1 Lautropia sp.
GCTATCGCACCGAGAGCCACTCATCCACCCAAGGGGTCGAGCTGATCGACCGGCGTGCGAAGCAGCGGATGGATCGGCTCAGTCTGCAGTGGGATCTGCCGCCGGTGCCGGGCCAGTCCTGGCAGTGGGGGGCCGACTGGCACCGGGAGACCCTGGCCCAGTCCCAGAACGGTCTGTCGGAACTGCAGGGTGGGGACGGTGATGTGCGCCGCAGCAGCAGGGAGCTGTACCTGCAGGGCGATATCTTTCTGGGCAATCGCTGGGAGCTGCTGCCGGGGGTGCGCTGGCAGGATGATTCCGACTTCGGTCAGCACTGGGCGCCGAAGCTGGCGCTTCGTCACACCGTCTTCAAATCGGATGCGCGCAGCCTGATGCTGCGGGCGAGCGCCGGGCATGGCTATCGCGTGCCCAACCTGAAGGAGCGCCATTATCTGTTCGACCACAGCGCTTTGGGCTACATGGTCATCGGCAATCCGGCCCTGCAGCCCGAGTCCTCGACCAGCCTGCAGCTGGGCGGGGTGCTGAGCCTGGGCAGCCGCTGGAATCTGGAGGCCAATGCCTATCTGAACCGGGTGCGCGATCTGATCCAGGTCGATCGGAACAATGCCGGTTCGGTCAACGGGGTGTCGCTCTACCACTATCGGAATGTGGCCCGGGCCCGGACCTACGGGCTGGAAACCCAGGTGGGCTGGCAAGCGTCGCCGGCCTGGAAACTGATGGCGGCGCTGACGCTGGGCCGTACCCGTGATCTGGATCAGGGGGGCGAACTGACACGTCGCCCCGAGCGGATCGCCCGTGTCGGCCTCGACTGGCGTGCCAGCGAGGCCACGGAGCTGACGGCGCGCCTGCGTCACCAGAGCAGCGAGCTGGTCGATTCGAGCACCGGCGCCCGCTCCGACGCCTGGAGCACGGTCGACCTGGGACTGCGGCAACGGCTGGCGCCGGGTCTGTCGGGCTTCGTGCGGCTCGACAACGTGTTCGACGTGCAGCGGAATTTTTCCGATCCCAACCAGTTCGGTCCGCTGTCGGGTCGCAAGCTGATGCTGGGGCTGCGCTACGGCTTCGGGGTGCTGGACGAGTTCTGAACCCTTGAAACGATCGATTTTCTGGAGATGAAGCGATGAAAGCATCACGCGTGGGTGTGTTGGGCGGCAGTCTGGTCGCCTTGTTTCTGGTGGGGTGCGGTGGTGGAGGGGATGGCGGGAGCGGGACGAGCGCTTCCACTGATACCGGCAGTGGCACCACGGCCGGCAGCAGCACGGGCAGCACGACGGCCACCACGGCCTCGACCTTCAGCCGCAGCGGCTCCTGGGTGGTGAGTGTGCCGGCTGCCGGGGCGTCGGTCTGCTACGACTTCGACGCGGCTGCCGAGGTGGCCGGCTGCGACGGCACGGCCTGGGACATCAAGCTGACGGCCGGTGCGCGGGGCAACGCGCTGTTCACCAACAGCGGCACCAGTGGTGCGGGCAAGGCCGGGGTCTACTCGGGGGCCGGCAAGGGGATGATGAGCTGGGATGCGCTGCGCCAGTGGACGGATGCCCGCAACGATCCGACGACGGGGGCGGTGCTGCCCGAGCGGATCTATTTCCCGGATGGCGCCACCGGCGCCTTCGAGGGCGACAATGCCATCGGTTCGGCCGCCTTCGAGTACGGCCTGGGCGGGCAGAGCGATCATCTGCTCTACCCGAGCTATCGGGTCTTTCTGATCAGCACCGACGCTAGCAGCACCAGCGCCATCGGCACGGCGCAGGCGCCGGTGTTCGCGTTGCAGATCACCGGCTATTACGGTACGGCCAGTGGCACGGTGTCCGGCCATCCGAGCTTCCGCTGGCTGGATCGCCGCACGCCCGATGCGGTGCGCGAGGCTTCGGTCGATGCCACCCAGGGCTGGGTCTACTTCGATCTGATCACCGGCACCACCTCCAGTGAAAGTGGCACCTGGCACATCGCCTTCAATCGCTATCGGGTCAAGCTGAACGGTGGCGCCTCGGGCAGCGGCAACGTCGGCGGCGTGGTCGGCCTGACGAATACGCAGCTGTACACCGCCGAGGGGGCGCCGATCACGGCGGCGCTGATGAGCGCCAAACCCGAGCAATTCCTGGCCGATATGACTTCAGCCAGCCTGCCGGCCGATACCGTCAGCGCCTGGCAAATGGATGGGCTGGGTTCCCGCCTGACGCCGGCCTCGACCCGCAAGGCCGATGGCAGCTTCGATTTCGGCTGGTATACCTACTACCCGAGTGCGGCGCTGGCGGCGGCTGCCGGTCTGCCGGCCACGGCCCATACGCTGGGTGCCAATACCACGCAGGGCATGATGGTGCGCAGCGCCGAGGGCAACAGCTACGCCCGGATGCGGCTTAGCAAGATCGAGTACCAGGACAGCGCCAATCCGCGCTCGGCCCAGACCTGGACCTTCGAGTACGACCTGCAGCCAGCGGCGAACTGAGGCGTGCAGACTGGGCGCCGCGCCTGTGGCGTTGGGCTGGCTGTGGGCATGGCCGGCGGGTGGCCCTCGTCCGGCCAGGCTTTCAGCCAGGAGAGGCGCCGGGGATTCACGGGCGTCTCCCGGATCTTTGCGGGGGACGCTCGCAGGGTATCCGGGGGCTTTCCGCTGCGGCGGGAATGGTATTTTTATTGGGAAACGGACAAGGAAGGATGGCGATGGATATCGCAGCACAGGAAGGGTTGCAGGCGCGGCATCAGGCATTGCAGGACAGTGAGCCGGGCCTGCGGATTCGTGAACGGGCCAGGCGCCTGGGCGTGAGCGAGGCCGAGCTGGTGGCAGGCCAGCTTGGTGTGACGGCACGGCGTCTGCGTTGCGAACCGACGGCGCTGTTTCCGAGGCTGCCCCTGCTCGGGCGCATCATGTGCCTGACCCGCAACGAATGGTGCGTGCACGAGCGCTATGGGCAGTTCGTCGACGTGCAGTGCAGCAACCCGAAGGTCGGGCTGGTGCTGGGGCCGGACATCGATCTGCGGCTGTTCTTCGATCACTGGCAGACGGCCTGGGAGGTGCTGGACAACGGCCGGCGCAGCCTGCAGTTCTTCGACCGGCACGGTCTGGCGGTGCACAAGATCTTCCGGACCGAGGACACGGACGCGGCCGCCTGGGAGGCGCTGGTCGATGAATTTGCGCTGCCAGCGGACGGGGCGCAGGCGCCCGGTTTCGAGCCCTTGCCGGCCGCCGTCTCCGATCATGGCGAGCTGCTGTCGGCCGAGCGCCGGCAGGAGCTGCGCACGGCCTGGCTGGCGATGACCGATCCGCATCAGTTCTTTCCGATGCTGGGCCGCCTGAAGCTGTCGCGGATCAGCGCCATCCGCAACGCCGGCAGCGACCTCGCCCAGCAGACGGCGCCGGATGCGGTCGAGACCGTGCTGCAGGCGGCTGCGGCCAGCGGCCTGCCGATCATGGTTTTCGTGGGCAGCCCTGGCACGGTGCAGATCCACGGTGGCCCGGTGCACAAGCTGATGCGCACCGGCCCCTGGTACAACGTGCTGGACCCGGATTTCAACCTGCATCTGAACACCGCGGCGATCGCCTCGTCGTGGGTCGTGCACAAGCCGACCGATGATGGACCCGTGACCTCGCTGGAGCTGTTTGCCGACGATGGCTCGCTGATCGCCCAGTTCTTCGGCCTGCGCAAGCCCGGCATCCCCGAGCGGGCCGACTGGCGTGCCTTGCTGGTGGCGCAGTGCAAGGAGCCCTTGCATGCGTGATGAATCGCGGCAGCAGAGGGCACTGGGTGCGCGGTTGAATGGCCCGTCTGGCCACAACGGCAGGCGGCGCTGGGCGTGCAGCGCCTGGATGCTGGCCGGGGCGGTGCTGGGCACGGCCATCGGGGCGGCAGCCGGTCTGTGGCTGGACCCGCCGCAGGTGCGGGCCGAGACGGCTGAACA
>JBHADS010000368.1:0-3700 GCA_041855185.1 Lautropia sp.
CGAGTGCCGTGGATCTGATCGTGCATCAGGCCCGCTTTCCCGATGGTTCCCGCCGCATCACCTCGATCACCGAAGTCTGCGGGGTCGAGAGCGGCCGCATCCAGTGCCAGGAAATCTTCCGATTCGAGCAGACCGGGCGCAAGAACCAGCGGGTGCTGGGACGATTCCGTGCCTGTCAGCAGGTGCCGTCGTTCTACGAGTCGCTGCGCGAGCGTGGCGTGAGCGTGGATCTGAGCATCTTCGAGGACCGAGAGCTTGTGACAGATCAGAGCCTGGGGAGCTTGTGATGGATATGAATGGAGAAACGGTGGGAATGCTTGAGCCTGCATCCGGGGCAGGCGCCTGGCTATGGCTGGCGGGTATGGCGCTGGCGCTGGGGGTGGTCATGGCGGTGCTGGTGCTGATGCCGGGCATGGCACGAGCGGGCGAGGGGTATCGGCGGCATTTCAGCGGGCGCGTCGGCCAGGGGATGCGGGAACTGCTGCTCTATGTGGATGTGGACCGCTTGTTTCGCGCCAACATGCTGCTCGGGGCAGGGGCGTGCCTGCTGATTGGGTGGCTTACCGAATCATGGGCATTGGTGCTGCTGACAGCCGCATTGGCGGGCGCGCTGCCGGGGCTGCTGCTGGCGCAGCTCAAGGCCAGGCGGCGTCAGCGTTTTGCCGAGCAACTGCCCGACGCGATGATGCTGGTGGCGGGCGGCATTCGGGCCGGCGCCAGCATGACCCTGGCGCTGCGTCAGATGGCTGCGGAGCTGCCGGCGCCCGGCGGACAGGAGTTCGATCTGATGCTGCGCGAACTGCGCCTCGGGGTGACGCTGGACGATGCGCTGCTGAATCTGGAGCGCCGGATGGGCTGCGATGACCTAAGACTTTTTGGTGCAGCCGTTCGGATAGCCAATGAAAGCGGCGGAAATCTTGCCGAGACACTGGAGCGCCTGGCTGACACGATACGCAGAAAGATTGCGCTGGAGGAAAAGATCGTGGCGTTGACCTCGCAGGGACGCATGCAGGGGTGGGTGATGGTCTTTCTGCCGATCGGTGTGGCGGGCGCGCTGTTCGTCATCGAGCCGGATTCGATGGCGCCGTTGATCCACACCTGGCAGGGGCTGCTCGTCTGCATGGTGGTGGCTGTGCTCGAGGTCGTCGGCCTGCTGTTCATCCGGCGGATCATGGCCATCGATGTCTAGCGCCTGTCATTTGCTTCGGGTGTGCGCACAGTGTTGAAGGAGGTGCTGATATGGAACAGGGATTCTCGGCATGGAGCTTGCCCGCGCTGGCTGTTCTGGCGCTGGTGATGGCCATCTGGCTGCTGATGCTCTGCGGCACGCGGGTGCTTCGAGAGGTGCCGCAGCCGTCACGGGAGCGACAGGATCAGCCACCCCGCTACTGGCAGCTGCTGGGCTGGTCGGCACATGCCGTGGCGTGGTGGTTGCGGCCCCTGGTCTCGCCGATGACGAGGCGGCGGCTGCAGGAGCGCCTGCGTCATGCCGGGCTCGAATTTGCGCTGAGTGCCGAGGAGTTTCTGGCCGGTCAGGTACTGGGGGCGTTGCTGGCGGTCGCGCTGCTGCTGGTGCTCTGGATGCCGCAGGGCGGGCTGCCGGCGCTGTCCTGGTGTCTGCTGACGGCTGCCACGGGGGCTTTTCTGCCGTTGAGCTGGTTGCGGGACCGGACGGCGCGCCGCACCCGTCAGATTTCGCGGGCGCTGCCTTTCTATCTGGACGTGATCACGCTGGCGATCGAGGCGGGCTCGAACATGACCGGAGCCTTGCAGCATGCGGTGGACAAGGGGCCGAGCGGGCCGATGGAGGAGGAGCTGCGTCGGGTGCTCCGCGATGTCCGCGCAGGCAGGACACGTGCCGACGCCTTGCGGGCGATGGCCGAACGGGTGCGCATTCCCGCCGTTTCCAACTGGATTGCGGCGGTGCTCACGGCGGAGAAGCAGGGCTCGAGTCTTGGGCCGATCCTGCGGGCACAGGCCGATCAGCGTCGGCACGAGCGCTTCATGCAGGCCGAGGCGCTGGCGCTGAAGGCACCGGTCAAGATGCTCTTTCCGCTGATGATCTGCATCTTTCCCTGCACCTTCATCATCGTGTTCTTTCCGATCGTGATGCATGTGATCAATGAGGGGCTTTTCTGATGGATACGGGACTTGCATCCGGCCCAATCGGGTCGGTCTCAGACACTATGGTGTCGAATACTTCGGCGCAGAATCCATCGCGTGATGCCCCAGCACAGGGGGTGGAGGCGTCGGGCGAAAGACCGTTGATCCGGATCTGTGTGGCGCGCCAGTGGTGGCAGCGCGCCCGGGGATTGATCGGGCGGCAGCCACCCGCTCGGGGGCATGGCATGCTGTTTCCGCGAACCTGTGCCGTGCACGGCATCGGGATGGCCCATCCGATCGACCTGATCTTTCTGGGCAGGGAGGGGCAGGTGCTGCGCTGCTGCCAGTTGCCGCCTTTCGGGATGCGCTGGGTTCCGGCGGCCGACGCGGTGCTCGAATTGCGCCACGGGGAGTGCGTGCGCCTCGGGATTTCGACGGGGCAACGGCTGCGTCTCTACGAAGTGCCGGGCATCACCTACGAGGGGGAGCCTGCCGGCAGCCGTGACGGAAAGCGCTGGGTTCGGTGGGGCTTGGGAATACTGCTCGGCTGTGCGGTTGCGTTGGGTGCTTCACCTGTAGAGGCACGCTCGTTGGCGGAGCCTGAGCCGAGCCTGCCGGGCGTCAACCTGAGCGCAAGCGTCCTGCAGGGACTGATGGAGGAGGCCGAGGCGCATTATCAGGCGGGGCGGGACGCCCCGGCCCTGCAACTGTTTTCCTCACTGATCGAGCTGAGCCCGGTGCATCGGGAACAGGCATGGCTGCGGGTGGGCAACATCCATCAGCGTGCCGGAGCCGTGGGGGCTGCGCTGGATGCCTATCGGCAGCTCGCGCCCGTGCCGGCGCAACGGGGAGCAGCGGCGTCGGCGGATGGAATCCCCGGAACTGCAGCGGGGAAGTCCGCGAGTGTCGAGGGGCTGCACGCAGGGGGGCTCCCCGCCCGTGATGCCGATGTCTGGCAGATGGCGCACCAGACCCGACGGAGCCCGCGTGGCGGCAGAGGGAAGGCGGCCGAGCGCGCAGAAAAGGTGCGCATCCAGCAGCAGGCGCTGCGTCTGAAAGCCATGATCAATCTGAACCTGTTGGCCGTCGAGCAGGTGCGGCAGTCACTGGTGCAGATCGAGCTTCTGCAACGGGACGAGGCGGTGCGCGCAGCCGCTGGTGTGGATGAGGGCGTGGCGCGGACGCTGAGTGAGGCGCTGTGGCAGCAGGCCGGAGAGATCCGTGCACTGATGACGAGTCTGCAGGCATGGGACGAGGTGGCGGTACGCCAGGCAGCGCAGCGTCGCCGCGAGCAGCTGCGAGCACTGCAGGAGGGCGCGCAGCCACAGCCTGCAGGTGCCGCAAGCGGGCTGCCCTCCGTGCTGCGGGGCGGTGCGGCGGAGGCGGCGCCGTCACCCACTGCACGAGGACGGCTGCCGCTGATCGAGTATGGGGTGCGACCGGTGCGGACGCCGCATCCAGATCGACAGGGCGCGCCAGCTACGGAAAGCAAAGCGCTGCGGGCGCAGGCCGTGGCAAAGACAAAAACGCGGGCGCAGACTCCTGCGCAACCGCAACCGCAACCGCAACCGCAACCGCAACCGCAACCGCAACCGCA
>JBHADS010000369.1:0-5102 GCA_041855185.1 Lautropia sp.
CGAAGGCCGGGATAATCGATCTCCGATGGCGGTGGCATGAGGGTCTGTGCAGCCGACGGATCACTTGAAGCCGGACCGCAGGAGAAGGACGATGTTCGACCAGATGACGGATTCCATCGATTTCCACGGCAAGGCGCTGCAGTTGCGCGCCAGCCGGCAGGAAACGATTTCTTCCAATATTGCCAATGCCGACACCCCGGGTTTCAAGGCCCGGGATTTCGATTTTGGCGCTGCGCTGCGCGAGGCTACCGGCATGGTGCAGCCCGGCAGCAGCGATTTCGAGATCCGGCCTGCCGCGGGTGGCGAGGTCAGCACGGTGTCGCTCGCGCGTACCCGTGCCGGGCATCAGCAGCTGGGCGACCGGGTGCTGTCGAGCCGGAATCCGGATATGAAGTATGTGCTGCCCGAGCAGCCGTCGATGGATGGCAACACGGTCGATCTGAACCGGGAGCGGGCGCAGTTCTCCCAGAATGCGGTGGGCTATGAGGCCAGCCTGCGTTTCATCAACGGCAAGGTCCGCACGATGCTGTCGGCGATCCGCGGCGAGTGAGACCCTGAAAGCGAGTCGGCAAGGAGAAGCATATGTCCCTGATGAAGATTCTGCCGCTGGCCGGCAGCGCGATGTCGGCGCAGAGCCAGCGCCTGAACACGGTGGCCTCGAACCTGGCGAATGCCGATACGGTGGCCGGACCGGATGGCAAAGCCTACAAGGCGCGCCAGGTGGTGTTCCAGCCGGCGATGGTGGATGCGCGCCAGACGGTGGGCAGCCGGCGCATGAGCGTGGGCGCCAACTCGGCGCTGGGGGTGCGGGTGGTGGATGTGGTCGAGGACCAGACGCCGGGCAAGGAAATCTATGACCCGAAGCATCCGGCAGCCAATGCCGAAGGCTATGTGGTGCATTCCAATGTGAACGTGGTCGAGGAGATGGTCAACATGATCTCGGCCTCGCGCTCCTATCAGAACAATGTCGAGATGGCGAACACGGCGCAGCAACTGGCGCTGAAGACGCTGCAGATGGGACAGTAAGGAGCCGAACCTGAACGTCGCGCTTCTGTCGACGGCGGCAGGGCGCGGATCGAAAGGGTGTCGAGGGCAGGAATCGAAGGATGCTGCCGCTTACAACTTGAAGGGACAGGAAAGTCGATGCTGAAGAGTTTGACAGGGGTGATGAGCTGGCCGGCCGCGCAGAGCAGTACGGCAGCCAAGACCGACGAGGCGGGCAGCCAGGGTTACAAGACCGTGAGCGATGACAGCAGCTCGGGCACGAAGGCGGCGGCTGGCCTGATGGATGCGGTCGAGAACAAGCAGGCGTCGCTGGCCGAGGATACCGGCGATGGCATCGAGGATCGTTTTCTGAAGCTGCTGGTGGCGCAGATGCGCAACCAGGACCCGATGAATCCGATGGAGAACGCCGAAGTGACCTCGCAACTGGCGCAGATCAGCACCGTGCGCGGTATCGAGACGATGAACCGTTCGATGGAGAACTTCAGCGCCACCAACGCGCAGAGCGCGGTGCTGGCCTCGGTGGGCATGATCGGCAAGCAGGTGCTGGCGCCGGGTGAGCGCTTCGAGCTGGCCGACGATCATGAGGGTGATGTGCGGCTGGGCTTCGAGCTGAAGAAGGATGCCTCGACGGTGCGTGTGGAGCTGCTGAACGACAACGGCGCGCCGGTCTATACGCAGACGATGGAGAACCTGGCGGCTGGTACCCACAGCCTGGCCTGGGATGGCACCGATGGCAATGGCGATCCGTTGCCGGGCGGGATGATGCGGATGCGGGTGACGGCGCTCGATGGTGACACGGCCGTCGAGGCGAGCACGCTGGTGCCGGTGCGGGTGACGGGCGTTGCCCAGACCTCGACCGGGGCGATGCTGGAGCTGGATCACGCCAAGCCGGTGGCGCCTGCCGATGCACGTCTGATCATCTGATCTTTCTGGACCGGCCGGGCGCTTTCATGATGAAGGCCGGTGGCCAACGAACACAAACCTGATTTTTCCGAGGAGTCTCTCTCATGGCGTTTCAGCAAGGACTGTCCGGCCTGAATGCGGCGGCACGTCATCTCGACACCATCGGCCACAACGTGGCCAATGCCAGCACCGTCGGCTTCAAGGCATCGCGCGCCGAGTTCGCCGATGTCTATGCCACCACGGTCTATGGCGTCTCGAACGTGTCGCCGGGCATCGGCGTGGAAGTGGGGGCGATTGCGCAGCAGTTTTCGCAGGGCGCGCTGACCACCACCAGCAACTCGCTCGATCTGGGCATCAACGGTGGCGGCTTCTTCCGGATGTCTTCGGATGGCGCGATTTCGTACACCCGCGAAGGCCAGTTCAAGCTCGACAAGAACGGCTATATCGTCAATGCCTCGGGCATGCGTCTGACCGGCTATCCGGTGGACAGCAATGGTCTGGTGACGAATGGTGTGGCCCAGGATCTGAAGCTGGAGTCGGCCGATGTGGCGCCGAAGGCCACCACCGAGGCCAATGTGCGGGTGAACGTGGATGCGCGCTCCGAAGTGCCGGCCGCGCCCTTCAATCTGCTCGATGCCAAGACCTATGATGGCGCGACCTCGGTCAGCGTCTTCGATTCGCTGGGCCGCGAGCACGTGATGGCGCTGTACTTCCGCAAGACCGGCGACAACGCCTGGGAAGTGCGGGGCACGGTCGATGGCAACACCATGAATGGCGGCAATCCGCTGGGCACGCTGGCCTTCAATACGGATGGTTCGCTGGATACGACCCAGACTGTGTCGTTGGATGTGGACGTGCCGGTGGGAGCCGATGCGGGCACCAATCAGACGGTGAAGCTGTCCTTTGCTGACACCACGCAGTTCGGCAATGCCTTCACGGTGGCGCACCAGGACCAGAATGGCAACGGCTCGGGCAAGCTCGCCGGTTTTTCGGTGGGTCGTGACGGCAGTCTGATGGCCCGCTACACCAACGGCATGACGGTCTCGAAAGGACGGGTGGCGCTGGCGAACTTCACCAATCCGCAGGGGCTGCAGCCGCTGGGCAACAACCAGTGGGGCGAGACCGCCGATTCCGGTCAGCCGCTGGTGGGCTCGCCATCGACCGGCACCCTCGGGGTGATCCAGTCGGGCGCGCTCGAAGCCTCCAACGTCGATCTGACGCAGGAGCTGGTCAACATGATCACGGCACAGCGGGTCTATCAGGCCAATGCGCAGACGGTGCGGACCAACGACCAGCTGCTGCAGACCATCGTGAACCTGCGCTGATGAGCCAGGGACGCGGCCAACCGACAGGACGAGGGTAGACGCATGGATCGGATGATTTATCTGTCGATGAGCGGTGCGAAGGCGCTGATGGAGCGCCAGGATGCGCTCTCCCACAACCTGGCCAACTCGGCGACCGATGGCTTTCGTGCCGATCTGATGACGGCGCGCGCCGTGCCGATCCGCCAGGAGGGTACGGCGACGACGCGGGTGTTCAACGTCGAGACCAGCACGAGCTTCAACCCGGTTTCGGGGCCGATCCGCCAGACCGGCAGTCCCTTCGATCTGGCGGTCCGCGACCGGGGCTGGTTTGCCGTGCAGGCGGCCGACGGCAGCGAAGCCTATACCCGCGATGGCGGGCTGGTGGTGGACGAGCAGGGCAGCCTGCGGACCCGGCGCGGCCAGCTGGTGATGGGCGATGGCGGCCCGATCACGATCCCGGTGGGCGCCACGATGTCGGTGGCCGACGACGGCTCGGTGATGGTGCAGATCGGGCAGCAGCGGCCGACCCAGGCCGGGCGGCTGAAGCTGGTCGATCCGCCGGCAGCGGAGCTGCGCAAGGGGGCCGATGGCCTGATGCGGATGCAGGATGGCTCGGAGGCGCCGGCCGATGACAGCGTGCGCGTGGTGCAGGGCGCGGTCGAGGGCAGCAACGTGAATGTGGTTGAGTCGATGGTGGGCATGATCGAAGTGGCCCGCCAGTTTGAAATGCAGATGAAGCTGCTGCAGAACGCCGAAGCCAATGAGCAGCGTGCCTCTCAGCTTCTGTCGATCAGGGCTTGAGGAGATTGAGATGATTCGTTCGCTTTGGATTGCCAAGACCGGTCTGGATGCGCAGCAGACCCAGATGGATGTGATTTCGCACAACCTGGCCAACGTCAGCACCACGGGCTACAAGCGCTCGCAGGCGGTGTTCGAGGATCTGATCTATCAGAACATGCGGCAGGTGGGGGCGCAGTCCTCGGGGGACAACCGGCTGCCGACCGGCTTGCAGCTGGGCACCGGGGTGCGGCCGGTGGCGACCTCGCGGCTGTTCACGCAGGGCAACCTGCAGCAGACCAACAACAGCTTCGATCTGGCGATCAGCGGCCACGGTTTCTTTCAGCTGCAGATGCCCGATGGCACGACCGGCTATACCCGTGACGGAGCGTTCCACCCGGATGCGCAGGGGCAGCTGGTGAACTCCAACGGCATTCCGCTGTCGCCGCCGATCACGGTGCCGAGCGGCACCACCGAACTGACGGTGGCCAACGACGGCACGGTGTCGGTGAAGATCGCGGGCCAGAACGGTGTGACCGAGATCGGTCAGATCCAGCTCGCCACCTTCCAGAATGCCGCCGGGCTGGACCCGCAGGGCCAGAACGTGTTCCAGGAGACCGATGCCTCGGGCAATGCAGTGGTCAGCTCACCCGGCCAGAACGGGGCGGGTCTGCTGCAGCAGGGCTATCTGGAAACCTCGAACGTGAACGTGGTGGAGGAGCTGGTGTCGATGATCCAGACCCAGCGCGCCTACGAGATCAATTCCAAGGCGATCCAGACTTCGGACCAGATGCTGGGCCGGATCTCGCAGCTTTGATGATGGGGGCAGCGGTGCGGGCACGCGCCGGGGAGGTCGAACGATGAAGACGGCAGGGATGGAGGGCGGCCACGGTCATGCCGGGCGCAGGGGACGGGGGCAGGCACGCCGCCTCGCGCACGGTCTGGGCCTGGGGCTGGCGGTACTGTGGCTGGCGGGCTGTTCGACGGTGATGCCGCCGAAGGCGCAGATCGAGACCCCCCCTCCCGCCGGCTCAGCGTCAGCCCGCTCCACCCGAACAGCAGCGTCAATATCAGGCACAGGTAGCAGAAGAAGGCGAAGGGCAGATAGCTCAG
>JBHADS010000370.1:0-3303 GCA_041855185.1 Lautropia sp.
CCTGATAGCTCAGTCGGTAGAGCGACGGACTGTTAATCCGCAGGTCCCTGGTTCGAGCCCAGGTCGGGGAGCCAAATTCAAAGCGCCGCTATCGCAAGATATGCGGCGCTTTTTCTTTTTCGGGGGCCATCGCTGCACCTCCAACGCCCCGCCCTCAGTGCCCGCCTCCGATTCACTCAGTCCCTGTCTCTGGCCCAGTCCCGTCTCGCTCAGCCCCGGCTCTCGCTCAGTCACTGTCTATCGCCCAGTCCCCGGTTCACGGCAGCCTGGCCAGTCCTCCCCGGCCCTTGAGGCGGGAGCACCGATCTGATCAGCCAGACCTGATCGTCCCTCCCCGCATCCCCCAAGCATCCCCTGCCATCCATCAACACTCCGGCATCAAGCTCCGGCAGTACGGCGGGCGCAGCGGTTGGCCGGCGACAGCGGGCAGGCGCCGCAATGTGGTTGACCCGGCAGGCGGTAGTAGAGACAGCATTGGCGATGCAGCAGGATGCCCGCCTCCCCGGCCCCGTCGACGCCCGATACCCGCCGCCGGGGCATGCACAGCGGGTTCGGTGCCTCGGCAAACAGCGCCGGCCGATCGAGCAGACACACCCGGTCCTGCTGGACCACCGGCCTTGCCGCCTCGCCGCAGGTCTGAAGCGCGTGCTCGAGCAGCACTTCGAGGTAGCGTGCCGCATTGCCCCACAAGGTCTTGGGTGCCAGCCGGGTCTGCTGGTGAATGCGGGTGAACAAGGGCAGGAAATGCCGGGTCAGCAGCGCCTCGTAACGCTCGGCCGTGCTGCTGCCGACATGGGCGCGACCGGGCTGCAAGATGTGAAAGCACCGGGCCTCTCCCTGCTCGCCGAAGCACACGTACAGCCGCTCCGGCTCCACCGGAAACACATGCTGCAAGGCCGAGGCTGCCAGCACCACCGGCGGCATCAGGCACCAGAGGTAGGCACAGCTCCAGGCAGAGGCCGCTGCCCGCAGATCCGGGCCGGCGACCCCGCGTGCGCAGGCCGAGCGCCGGATCAGCTGGTCGAGCAGCCCCCGCTCGCTGAGCAGGGCGCTCACCGGAACGGCCTCGGCAGGCGGGCGATCGCCACAGCCGAGCGTTTCGCCAAACGCGCGCCAGCTACCGGGAAACAGCGGTTCGAGCATCGGAATCATCGGGGCCAGCCGAAGCAATCAGACAGCGCCTGGGCTTTCAGCGGCGTTCGAGGCGCTGTCCTCCACGATCCGTCCCCCATCCATCCGGATCACCCGGTCGGCCAGATGGAAATAGCGGTCGTCGTGTGAGATCACCACCAGCAGATGGCCCTTGTCCCGCAGCTCGGGCAGCAGCTCGGTGTAGAACAGATGCCGGAAGCTCGGGTCCTGATCGGCGGCCCATTCGTCGAAGACCATCACCGGCCGCCCTTCCAGATAAGCCTGCACCAGCGCCAGCCGCTTGCGCTGCCCGGACGACAGATCGAGGGTGTTGAAGGCGCCGTCCTCGACCCGGACCTTGTGGGCCAGCTCCAGCCGCTCCAGATAATGCCGGGCGGCATCGGTCAACGAGGCGATCCGCGTGCTGTGGCCGCGCACGGCGAAGTCGTCGAACAGGAAATAGTCCGAGAACACCGGCGTGATCAGTTGCCGGTAGTTGTCGCGCATATCGTGCCTGATGGGGCGCCCATCCAGCAGGATCTGGCCCTCATCCGGCGCATAGAGACCCAGCAGCAGCTTCAGCAGCGTCGTCTTGCCCGAGCCGTTGTCGCCGACGATGAAGTTCAGCTCACCCCGCTTCAGCTTCAGATCGATCGGCCCCAGCGTGAAGGACTCGACCCCACGGACCGACTTGAAGGTATAGCGGACATCGCGCAGCTCGATCGAATGCACGAGCTGCAGCTCGCCCACCGGCCGATCCAGGTAGAGAAAGGACTCGGGGGTATCGAAGCGCGCCGACAGATCGGCGATCCGCTGAAAAGCCACCTTGGCCCGCCCCAGATGCGGCAGCGCCTCGGCAATCTGCTCGACCGGCCCCTTCAGATAGAGCAGCACCAGCACGAAGCCGCTGAGCACGGCCGGCTCGATCTCGCGGAACGAGGCCCAGCCCAGGATCATCGCAATCAGCAGGAAGAACAGGGCCGATCCGAAGGCGGTGGCGAGCACATAGGTGTTGATCGCACGGGTGTTGACCGAACGGATCATCTCGATGTTGTGCTCGATCTGCTCCTCCATCACCCGGGCACGACGCAGCCGGTGCATCCGCAGCTCCTTGGCCCCTTCGCTGATGCTGCGATAGCTCTTGTGCAGTTGCTCCTCGTGCTCGCGCGCCTTCCAGAAACCGGCAACCCCCCGGCTCTGCGCGATGATCTGCACCGTGACGCCGGTCAGCAGCGCCACCAGCACCAGGCCGAACAGCGCCGGTGACAGATAGGCCAGATAGCCCAGACACCCCAGTGCGATCGAGAACGCGATCATCGTCGAGGCCAGGATGAAGGCCAGATCGCTGACCATGTCCACGTCCTGGGTCAGCACCGGCATCAGCCGATAGCTGCGATAGGACTCCAGCGCATCGATCGGCGCGGCCAGAATCTTCTGAGCCAGATTGCGGCGCAGCGTTGCGACGACGCGCTGGCCGACGCTGTTGGTCGAGATGTCGGACACAGCCCGACCGATCAGCGCCAGGGCGCACAGACCGATGAACAGCAGCAACAGGCCACCGGCCATGCCACCCGGCTGATTCAGCACGGCATTGATGGTGGCAAGCATGCCCACGGTGGCGCCTCCCGCCAACAGACCGGTCACGATCGACAGGCCGATCAGCGGCGCCGATTCCCGCAACCAGAACAGCATCAGTGATGCCTGCCGACGAATGCTCTCCATGCCAACACTTCCCACGGGCGCCACGGCCCGGCCATGAGGTTCAGAGGAAAAAACGAGGGGCGAAGCTAACACGATTGCGACGCGTTCAAAGCCTGCGAGCCAGAGTTGGCGTCAAAAATTCGCATGAATGACAGAAAAAGCCGACAGAACAAAGAGTTTTGAGCGATCACCCCGCCAATTCGGAAGTTACAGCACGCATTCTTCGAGGGGATCCGGCCCAAAACCAGCCTCATTGATCGGGCATAGCCGCTCATGCAGGAACCGCAGCCGGCATGATGTGAAAAGGCGTAACATCACTATTCATGAGCCATCCCAACCCTCTGCAGGAGACCCCGTCATGTCGCATCCACGCGCCGGCCAGCTTGCTCAACCCCAGGATCTGATCGACCTGGCCAGTCTGGTCACGGCCTACTATGTACGCAAGCCCGACCCGCAGATCATCGACCAGCA
>JBHADS010000371.1:0-7949 GCA_041855185.1 Lautropia sp.
ATTGAAGATCAGGTTGGTGAGGGTGGCCCAGAGCACATAGAGCCCGGCGCCCAGCCCGAAATAGAGGGTGTTCTGCAGCAGATCGCTCGAGGCGTGGTCCTGCCGGCTGGCCGCGATCGAGAAGATCACGGTGAACATCATGCCCATTGCCACCGGCACGCCGCGCTTGCCCCAGGCCATCGCCAGAAAGGCCAGGAAGGAGAAGAGCACCAGCGCGATGCCGAGCTGGATCGGGCTGGCAGCCAGCCACTGGATGCAGAGAAACAGGGGCAGGCCGATGACGAAGGCCGGGAACAGGTGGCGCAGCTTGCCCCGACGGGGAGCTGGCACATCGGGCGGGGTGGCGGCCACCACGCCGATCAGGGCCACCGAAGCGGCATAGGGGTTGATCCAGGTCTTGATGGCCAGCGAGATCAGCAGCAGGCCCAGACAGGCGGTGATGCCGTTGAGCACATAGTGGCTGAGTGCGACGCGGAGCACGCTCCGCAGATTCGAGGGCAGGGTCGGACGGGCCATCGGTCGAGCACCCGATCAGTCGAGCAGGCCGAGCGCCTCCGATACGGCCTCAGCGCTTTGGGGGCGGATGACGCGCGCGACTTCCTGGCCATCGCGCAGCAGGATCAGCGTCGGCCAGAGCTTGACCGCAAAGGAACGGCCGAGCGGACGCCCCCGTCCATCCTCGATGCGGACGTGCTTGATCGAGGCATGGCCGGCGAGCGCCTGCTGCACGAAGGGGGCGGCCGCCACGCAGTACGGGCAGCCGTTGGCGCCGAATTCGAGCAGCCAGCTTCCCCGGCTGGCATCGAGGTCGGCGCGGCTCAGGGTCTCGGGGGTGTAGATCGGATCAGACATGCCGTTATTGTGGCAGCATGGCGGCTGTCTGGTTGCAACAGGGAAGAAAGATGGTGGAAAAGCTGCGGATCATCCGACAACCGGCGGCGGGGGCCGCCCGGCAACTGTTCATGCTGTGCGCGGATGCGGGCCAGGAGGAAACGGCGCTGGAGCCGATGGCGATGCGGCTGGCCGAAGCCTTTCCGGCGGCGGCGGTCGTCATCGTGAGCGGACCGCTGCCGATGGCCGAGGGGGGGCGCTGGCTGATGCTGCCCTCGCAGGAGCACTCCGGGCTGGAGCGCTTCGACGAGGCCGAACTGGCAGCGGCGGTCGAGCAGGCGCTGCCGGGCTTCATCCGCTGCGTGCGCCACTGTCAGGCGCAGTGGCAGGTGCCGCCGACGGCGACGGCGCTGCTCGGAGTGGGCGAGGGGGCGGCGATGGCGCTGGCTGCTGCGCTGTCGCCCGGCGAGCCGCGCATCTGCGCGCGGGTGACGGCGGTGGGCGGCCGCTTTGCACCCCTTTCCGAGCCGGTGCCCGAGGATGTACTGGTGCATCTGCTGCACGGCAAGCAGAATCAGGCCGTGCACTTCCGGCACACGGTGCGCACGGCCGAGCAGTTGGTGCGGCTGAAGGCCGACATCACGGCCGATGTCGTGCCGCATGAGGGCAGTGCGCTGAGCGGGGAGCTGCAGGACTGGGTGCTGCAGCGGCTGCAGACCCAGGTGCCCCGCCATCTGTGGGAAGCGGCCATGCGGCAGGCGCAAGACTGAGGCCGCCCGGCCGCCGCCGGCCGGCATTTCGATCAGTGCTGCCTCATCTCCGCATCGACTTCATCGAAGGTTCTGCGGATGGATGCCGAGGGGGCTGGCGTGATCAGACTGACGATCACGATGGCCGCAGCGCTGAGGATGAACCCGGGGATGATCTCGTAGACATCCTTCATGCGGGCCAGCTCACCGGCCCACTCCGCGTTCTTCCACAGGATGACGGTGGCGGCGCCGACCAGCATCCCGGCCATCGCGCCGAAGCGGTTCATCCGGGGCCACAGCAACGACAGGATCACGGCGGGCCCGAAGGCGGCGCCGAAGCCGGCCCAGGCGTAACTGACCAGCTGCAGCACCTTGCTGTTCGGGTCTGCGGCCAGCCAGATCGCCACCACCGACACCACCAGCACCATCGCCCGGCCGAACCAGACGAGTTCGGTCTGGGAGGCTTCCTTGCGCAGGAAGGTCTTGTAGAGATCCTGCGTGAGCGCGCTGGAGCAGACCAGCAGTTGGCAGGACAGCGTGCTCATCACCGCTGCCAGGATGGCGGCCAGCAGCATGCCCGCCAGCCACGGGTTGAACAGCACGCGGGCGGTCTGGATGAAGACGGTTTCGGCGTTGTCGGCCAGGCCACCAGCTTGCTCGGGATGCGTGCCGAAGTAGGAAATACCGAAGAAGCCCACGGCGACCGAGCCTGCCAGGCAGAGCACCATCCAGGTCATGCTGATGCGGCGGGCATTGGGAATGGTCTTGACCGACTCGGCCGCCATGAAGCGCACCAGGATGTGGGGTTGACCGAAATAGCCCAGCCCCCACGCGGCCAGGGACAGGATGGCCAGCGTGTCGAGATTGCCGATCAGATCGAGGGCGCCGGGTTTGAGGTGCTCGATGGTGTTCAGACTGTTGGCCACGCCACCGTCGGCATGGATCACCATCAGTGGTGCGATGATCAGGGCCGTGATCATCAGCGAGGCCTGGATGGTGTCGGTCCAGCTGACGGCAAGGAAGCCGCCGATGAACACGTAGGCGATGGTGCAGAAGGCACCGACCCAGAGCGCGGTGTCATAGGGTATGCCGAACATGCTCTCGAAGAGGCGGGCGCCGGCGACCACCCCGGAGGCACAGTACAGGGTGAAGAAGATCAGGATGACGAGTGCGGAGAAGATCCGCAGCAGATTGGAGCCGTCCTCGAAGCGATTGGTGAAGTAGTCGGGCATGGTCAGCGCATTGCCGACGCGCTCGGTGTAGAGACGCAGGCGTCCGGCTACGAAATACCAGTTCAGCCAGGCACCGATGCACAGGCCGATGGCGATCCAGGACTCCGACAGGCCGCTGAGATAGACGGTGCCGGGCAGGCCCATCAGCAGCCAGCCGCTCATGTCCGAGGCGCCGGCCGACAGCGCCGTGACGAAGCTGCCCAGGCTGCGGCCGCCCAGGATGTAGTCCGACAGATTGCTGGTGGCGCGATAGCCGAGCCAGCCGATCAGCAGCATGCCGATCAGGTAGATGGCGAAGGTAACGGTGGTCGCGAGGTCGGCGGTCACGATATCTCCTTGTGGCAGACCCTGGTGAGATGTTGAGAACAGCGGGCAAGATCGGGCGCCATCGACAGGGCAGGAGCGTTCAGGCACCCGATGGTCGTGCCCGGGGAGGCATTCCCGGGCGTGATCGAGCGCGACATGCTCTGGATGGTGGGGGCGCTGCAGCGGCCGCTTTCCTCTCATGCCCGATGGGCATGCTCCCTCGCGTTGGTCGGAGGCTTGTCCGGCCGATATTGTTGCATCGGGCCGGGGATTGACCAAATGCCTGCCGGTGCCGCAGCTCTGGGTGAAATGTAAGGATAATAAGAATGGTATTCATGTACATCTGCCCTTCAATCCAGTATGCTCACGACGAACACAACACATCACTGGGTGGAGGTAGCAGGATGATCGGAAAGCGGTTTGCACGGACAGCTCTGGCTGTGAGCCTGGGGCTGGCCCTGGGGGCATGCAGCAGCCATGATGGCGTCACCGTGGCACAGGAGACGGCGGGAGCCAGCGCGGGTGCTGGTGCGGTCGTGGCGGACCTCAAGACGGTGGAGAACGCCCACTTCAGCGCCACCGGGATGCTGAGCAATGTGTCGGACCATGTGATCACCGCGACCTATGTCGACATGAACGAGAGAATCGGCGCCTTGCGGGATGCCGTCGAGGCGCTGAACACCGGGACGGCGACGCAGGCGAAGCTGAAGGCGGCACAGGACGCCTGGCGGGCAGCGCGGGTGCCCTGGGAGCGCAGCGAGGCTTTCCTGTTCGGACCGGTGGACGTGCTGGGAATCGACCCTGCCATCGACAGTTGGCCGCTGAATACGGCCGATCTGGTGGCTTTTCTGAACAGCAACCCGAAGCTGACGCTGGCCCAGGTCGAGAACGCCTCGGATGATCTGCGCGGCTTTCATGCGATCGAATACCTGCTGTTCGGCAATGGCGTGAAAAGCAATACCCGTTCGGCCAAGACGCTGACGGCTGCCGAGCGGGCCTATCTGGTGGCGTTGAGTCAGGTGCTGAAGAATCGTTCGCAGGCGCTGGTGGATGCCTGGACGCGTGATTTCAACGGCCGGGGTGGGTATGCGGCGCAGTTGAAGAATCCGGGGGCGGGCAGCGCCTATGCGACACAGGCCGCAGCGCTCGACGAGTTGATCGATGGCCTGGTGGCGATTGCCGAAGAGCTGATGGATGCGAAGCTGGGCGAGCCGATGGGCAGCTCGATCGCAAGCGCCGATGCCTCCAAGGTCGAATCGCAGTACAGCTGGAATTCGCTGAGCGATTTTCATGACAACCTGCAGAGCATTCTGAATGTCTATACCGGTGTGAAGGACTTCAAGGCGGGCGGTGCGTCGGTGGCGGGTGACTACGGCCTGTACGCCTTCGTGCGAGCGCATGACCAGGCGCTGGCCGACCGGGTGCAGGCCGAGATCATCCAGGCGCAGCAGAGCATCGCGCTGATCAAGGGCGATGGCAATGCCTCCAGTACCGTGATCGGCAAAGGGGCGAAGCCCTTCCGGACCCAGATCAAGAATGAGCAGGGGCGGGCGCTGATCCAGACGGCAATCGATTCGGTGCAGAAACTGCGCGATTCGCTGAAGCAGGACGTGAAACCGCTCGTCGCCAGGACACGATTTGGTGCCTGATGATGTCGCCGGATGGGCGCCATCACGGCTGAGCGGAAACAAGCCGCCAGGGGCGCCGGTTATCGTCCGGCGTCTTCTGGCTGGTTGGTGATGCGAAACGCATCATGGGAAGCGCCGCCACGCGAAGCGCCACCCCGGGTGGCGATCTGCCATCCGGGCTGCCGCTCCGTCGATCGGGTCGTAAATCTGCCAGCATCCTGCTTCTGTCGAAATTTGATGAGCTGACGAATCACAAGGATTTATGTTCATGGACATCCCGGGAAGCCGAACCGTGGTGCGGAATATCCGGCGTGTGCTGCCCTGTCTGCTTCCGGCCCTGATGATGCTGGGCGCCGGCTGCGGAGGGCGGGCCGGCACGGGGGCTGGATGGAAAGAAGCGCAGGAGCGGCGTGCGGCCTGGATGGCGATCGTGGACAGCGGCGGTGCAACCACCAATCGCAGCAGCAATCAATCCAGTGCGGGATTCGATACGCCGGCGAACAATCTTCGGGATGCGGCGCTGGAGATGCATCTGCGGGGCGATGCCGAGTTCGAGCGACGTTTCATTCGAGCGCCCAGCGTGGCTTTCCCGTTGCAGGACGGTCTGGGGCCGGCCTTCAACAATACGAGCTGCATCGCCTGTCATGTGCGGGATGGGCGCGCCAATTATTCCCTGCCGATTCTGAAAGATCCGGGGGCCTGGTCGAAGCTGACGCAGGATGCCGGCATCTTCCTGCGCATCAGTCTCGATCCTGGGCGGGGACAGGGCAGCTGTGTGCCGTCACGGGAGAATCAGTATTGCGCGCCCGTGCCGGTGCCGGGTTTCGGCAATCAGCTCTTTCATCGCAGCGTCCTCGATTTCAGGCCGGATTCGGCGTTTTCCGGCATGGCCGATGTCTATGTGCGCTTCGAGGAAAGCGAAGTCCGGCTGGATGACGGGACGGTGGTGAAGCTGTCCAGACCGCAGTTCCAGATCCGCAATCCCTATGATGCGCCGAGCGAGGTGTCGGGACAGACGAAGGCGCCGCGCAGCCGTTTGTTGCAGGCCGATGTGGCGAGCAGTCCGCGCATGGGCCTGCCGGTGTTCGGGCTGGGGCTCCTGGAGGCCATTCCCGAGAAGGACATTCTGGCGCTGGCCGACCCTGACGATGCGGACGGCGATGGCATCTCGGGGCGTCCCAATTGGGTGTTCGATCAGGTGAAGGCCCTTCAGGGGGAGAAGGAAGCACGGTCCTTGGGGCGATTCGGCTGGAAGGCGAGTACCCCTTCGGTGCTGATTCAGAGCACCGGTGCCTATCGCGGCGACATGGGTCTGACCAATTATGTGTTTCAGGAGGAAAGCATTGCCGGTACGCCGGTCTATGCAGCCTACCGGAAGCGTCAGCCGAAGGATGATGGTCAGGCGGCTACCGGCTTCGAGGTGCACGAGGATATCGTGAAGGCGGTGGTGCAGTACGCCAGCACACTGGCGGTGCCGGCACGGCGCGATGTCGATGATCCGGAGGTGCAACGGGGCGCCGAGCTGTTCGTCGGCGCGCGATGTGCGGCCTGCCATCATCCGGCTTTCGTGACCGGCGCGATGCCCGATATCTGGGGGCCTTCCGGGTCGGTGGCGGTGCCCGAGGTGGCGGGGCAGACCATTCTGCCCTTCACCGACATGCTGCTGCATGACATGGGCGAGGGACTGGCGGACAATCGCCGGGATTTTCTGGCCAATGGGCGCGAATGGAAAACCCGGCCTCTGTGGGGGCTCGGGCTGACGCAGACGGTGAATGCGCTGGCCGGCTATCTGCATGATGGCCGGGCACGCACCATCGAGGAGGCGATCCTCTGGCATGGCGGCGAGGCCGAAGCCTCGCAGCGGGCCTATCGCCGCATGTCCCGGGCCGAGCGCGAAGCGCTGCTGCGTTTTCTGAACTCGCTGTAGCGGCGAACGCAGCAGCGACAGCGGACCGGGCGGGTCGAGGGGCCGGGTTTACTCGCCTGAGCCTTCGCCCATGGCCGATTGCAGGTAGTTCTGCAGGCCCAGCTTCTCGACCAGTTCCTGCTGGGTCTCCAGCCAGTCGATGTGCTCTTCGGTGTCGTCCAGGATCTGCAGGAACAGTTTGCGGGAGACGTAATCGCCTTTTTCTTCACAGAGGGCGATCGATGCCTTGACGTGCGCGTGAGCGCCCCGCTCCAGCGCCACATCGGCGGCCAGGATTTCGGTGACGTTCTCGCCGATGTTCAGCTTGTGCAGAGCCTGCAGGTTGGGCAGACCTTCCAGCAGCAGGATGCGATCGATCAGCATGTCGGCATGCTTCATCTCACCGATCGATTCGGCATAGATCTTGGCGCCCAGACCTTCCAGGCCCCAGTGACGGCACAGGCGGGCGTGCAGGAAATATTGGTTGATGGCGGTCAGCTCGTTGGTGAGCTGTTTGTTCAGCGCTTCGATGACAGCTTTGTCGCCTTGCATGGGAATCCTCTCCAGGGTTGGTCCAGTGGCTCAAGACGATCAGCGACTTGAGCGCAGAGCGTGTTTGCTCGCCCGGAGGGGCTTGCGTGGGGATGAATCCGTGCATGACACGCTCTGAAAGAGCGACGGATTCTAGTCACTTAATCACGCGATGCATAGACGCGACAAACCCTTGGGCCATGAGGCCCAATCGCGGCTGACAAGCTGTTACTTTGGGAACAGGAAAGCTTTCCCGAACGACTTGTATTCAGATGATGATGTCAGGCGCCGATCCCCTGCGGCTGGGTCTCGGCGAATCCCAGTGCGGCCATCGGCACGATGGGCACGGTGCTGGCCTTGTGGGCCTCCAGCATGGCGCGCGCCTGGGGGATGCACTTGCCGCAGCAGGTGCCGAGGCCGGTGGCCTGGCGGACGCTGCGCAGACAGCAGCTGCCACAGCTTGCCAAAGCGGCGAGATCGCTTTCCCGGACGTTGAAACAGTTGCAGACGACCATGACTGAGACCGTAAACCGATTCAGGAGATGCAATACGAATAATTTGCATTTGAGCAGAGAACTGCGGTCTTGGCAAGAGGGTTCAGGAAAACCCGGTGTGGGCGTCGCACGGGGGCGGCCTGGCGGTGCTCGGGGTCGTGGCGGCCTGTGGCTGGAGGCTTGTCCCGGGGGGACGAGGGTGGGCAGCGATAGGGGTGCGGCAGGGAGAGGCTGGAGGTCCGTGGACAACGAGGGGAGGGAGGCTGCTGTGG
>JBHADS010000372.1:0-3139 GCA_041855185.1 Lautropia sp.
AACCCATCTCGACCAGGAAGTGACTCTGATGGGGTGGGTGCACCGGCGTCGGGACCACGGTGGGGTGATCTTCATCGATCTGCGTGACCGGGAGGGGCTGGCCCAGGTGGTCTGCGATCCGGATCGTGCCGAGACCTTTGCGGTGGCCGAAAGCCTGCGTAATGAATTCTGCATTCGCGTCACCGGCAAGGTGCGCCGCCGCCCGGCCGGCACCGTCAACGAGGCGATCAAGAGTGGTCAGGTCGAGATCCTCTGTCACGAGCTGGAAGTGCTGAATCCCTCGGTGACGCCGGCCTTCCAGCTGGATGACGAGAACCTGTCGGAAAACGTCCGGCTGACGCACCGCGTGCTGGATCTGCGCCGCCCGGCGATGCAGAAGAACCTGATGCTGCGGCACCGGGTGACGATGGCGGTGCGCCGCTATCTGGACGACCTCGGTTTCGTCGATGTGGAAACGCCGATGCTGACCAAATCGACGCCGGAGGGTGCGCGCGATTATCTGGTGCCGTCGCGGGTGCATGATGGCCAGTTCTTCGCGCTGCCGCAGTCGCCGCAGCTGTTCAAGCAGCTGCTGATGGTGGCCGGTTTCGACCGTTACTACCAGATCGTCAAGTGCTTCCGCGACGAGGATCTGCGCGCCGACCGTCAGCCCGAGTTCACGCAGATCGACTGCGAGACCTCCTTCCTGAACGAAGAGGAGATCCGCGGGATTTTCGAGCCGATGATCCGTCATCTGTTCAAGCAGGTGCTGGATGTCGAGCTGCCGAACCCCTTCCCGACGATGAGCTTCGCCGAGGCGATGCACCGCTTCGGTTCGGACAAGCCCGATCTGCGCGTCAAGCTCGAATTCACCGAGCTGACCGATGTGATGAAGACGGTGGACTTCAAGGTGTTCGCTGGCCCGGCCAATGCGGCCGATGGCCGCGTGGTGGCGCTGCGCGTGCCCCAGGGCGCCTCGATCAGCCGCAGCGAGATCGACGCCTACACCCAGTTCGTCGGCATCTACGGGGCGAAGGGGCTGGCCTGGATCAAGGTCAACGATGTGAAGGCCGGCCGTGAGGGGCTGCAGTCGCCGATCGTCAAGAATCTGCACGACGAGGCGCTGGCGGCCATCATCGAGCGCACCGGCGCGCAGGACGGCGATCTGATTTTCTTCGGCGCCGACAAGGCCCGGATCGTCAACGATGCGATCGGCGCGCTGCGTCTGAAGATCGGCCATTCGGAATTCGGCAAGGCGCACGGTCTGTACGAAGCCGGTTGGCAGCCGCTGTGGGTGCTGGACTTCCCGATGTTCGAGTTCGACGAGGAATCCAAGCGCTGGGTGGCGCTGCATCACCCCTTCACCTCGCCGAAGGACGGGCACGAGGATCTGCTCGAAACCGATCCGGGCAAGTGCATCGCCAAAGCCTACGATCTGGCGCTGAACGGCTGGGAAATCGGTGGCGGTTCGGTCCGTATCCACCGCGAGGAAGTGCAGAGCAAGGTCTTCCGTGCGCTGAACATCGATGCCGAGGAGGCAGAGGCCAAGTTCGGCTTCCTGCTGGACGCGCTGCGCTACGGTGCGCCCCCGCACGGTGGTCTGGCCTTCGGCCTGGACCGCATCGTGACGATGATGACCGGCGCCGAATCGATCCGCGACGTGATCGCCTTCCCCAAGACCCAGCGTGCCCAGTGTCTGCTGACGCAGGCACCGTCGCCGGTCGACGAGAAGCAGCTGCGCGAGCTGCACATCCGCCTGCGTAACAACCCCGACGCCGTGCGTACCTCGGCCGGCTGAAAGCTTCGGGACATCAGGACCGCAGAAACCTTGCATCGGCATCGAAACCCCTCAGGGGCCGATGCCGTGCAGCAGCTGGGAGGCGTTGCCCCGGCTACGAACGGCATCCGGGGCGCTGTCGTCCCGGCGTTGCCTTGATCTGCGGGTGGCCAAGGCCCATCAGTGGCGGCAGGAGGCCACCGGAATTCCCGGGCCAATAGCGTCGTCCAGGCAGTGGGCCATCATCAGCGTCGTGCTCGATCGGTGCTGGATTGTGCCGCCTCAGGCTGTTTTTCTGCAGGATCGGGTACAGCGCGCGCATCCTTCTCGTCTTTGACCTCCGTGCTGGTCAACGCGCGATATGCCCGGGCGGAGTAGGGCAGCGTCAGCTGCACCTTCGTGTCGCTTTGCTTGATGTCGAAGAGCGTCTGGACGAACCCCGGCAGGCGGCTGTCCAGCAGTTCGGCGACGTAGGTTCCGGCAGACAGTCCGTTGATACTGAAACGCCCTTCGGCATCAACCATCGCAACTGCCCGGGTGCCGTTCGAGCCTTTGCCACGAATGGCCACCTTGCGTCCCGCCAGTGTACGCACCACTTCCTGGGTGTCGGAATCGATGATCCTGCCTTCAGCGCCGGCCACCGGCACGTGCATCACGAACCGCCATAACCGGGAGAACTCGTAGTCCTTTCCATCGCCATTCATGACCACCTCTGCCCCGATGTCGCCATCCGGCAGACGTGCGAGCAGTGTCTTGAGCGCCTCGTGGCTGAGGGAAAATCCTCGTTTCGAGGGCAGCGGCTGCCAGTGCTTCCGTAATGACAAAGTACCGTGCCCATCTACATCCAGCATGGCATTGGATGCCACGGCGTGGAGCTCGACATCCCGGTCCACCTCGAACACCAGCCCTTCGTGGCCGATGCTGTTGCCTGGTCCCAGGCCGTGCACCTTCAGTAACACAGGCTCCTTGTCAGGGTCATCGTCATAATGCTCGGTAGAATCGGCAATCTCCAGGAAGCGCATGCTGCCCAACCCGATTTCCAGCGGGCGCCTGGTGGTGTTGCCTTCGATCACCATCTTGATGGTTTCGGTTCTGCCCCGGTCTGAGGGGGTGATGAAGCGGATCTCGCCGTCCACCACCATCAGGTCTTGCACCAGATCCTTGCCTTCCACGATCTTGATGCGCTCGACACCGAGGTCGCTGGGCATACCCAGCAAACTCAAGCTCAGGCTCACCACGCTGGCATATTCACCGTCGAGAGAGCGGCCGTAGAAAGAGGACAAGCCTTCATCGGCCAGATCATCATTGGATGTTGCATCTTCCTGTGGCGCCGCTACCGCTGCCGTACCGGGGCCGGTTGGTGTTTCTGCCGTGCTTGATGCG
>JBHADS010000373.1:0-6810 GCA_041855185.1 Lautropia sp.
CTGCAGAATGGCCACATTCTGGGACAGCGCCAGCTCGCCATCGATCAGCAGCGGCACCGCGCCCTGCGGATTCATCGCCAGATATTCCGGCGTCTTGGTTTCGGCCAGCGTCACGCCCTGGGCCTCATAGGACTTGCCGATCCATTCCAGCGCCGTGTGCGGCACCATCGAACAGGCGCCCTTCAAGTAATAGAGTTTCATTGCTTCTCCCTGCGGTTGAAAATCCGCGCTCAACATCCGGCCGGCACGCAGAGCGTCCAGCCGGTCCATCATTCGATCATCGTGCGGCCAGGCAGCCCGGGCAGCCCGCCCCGGCTGTCCGCCCCACCAGCTTCGGAACTCGAAGGCAGCACGGGGGCACGATCACAGGCATGGCAGGCGCTACGAGCCGGTGCGCGATTGCGCCTGCATCTGGGCCTGGGCGTGGGCATGGGCCGCCTCGCGTTCGGCCGCTACATCGGCATCGTGCCCTTCGGCATTGCCGAACAGCAGGGCACGCCCCTCGAACTCGCCGCCCGCACTTTCGAGCACCAGCCGCTCGTTGTCCCGGGCGCGGATATCGTGCATCACATCGTCGGCCTCCTCCTCGGTTGCCCCCAGCGCCAGCACGGCCATCCGTCCCATCAGCATCGCCGACTCGAAGCTCTCGCGCACCACCTCGTTGGCATCGTGCTTGAGCAGCTCCACCGCATGACGACGGTCGAAGGCCCGTGCGATCACCCGGCTGTGTGGGCACTCGCGGCGCACGTTCTCGACGATCCGGGTGGCGGCGTCCTTGTCATCGACGCAGACCAGGATCACCTGAGCGTGATGGGCACCCGCGGCATGGAGCACGTCGGCACGCGAACCATCGCCGTAATAGACCTTGAAGCCATAGGGCTTGGCTCCCCGGATCACGTCCGGATCGTTGTCGATGATCGACAGCGTGGCGCCACGCGCCAGCGGCCCCTGGCTGACGATCTGCCCAACCCGGCCGAACCCGATGATCAGCACATTGCCCTGCAGATCCTGGGGTGCCTCGACGCCTTCCAGCGAGACTTCGGCCTTGCGACCGAAGCGCTTGTGCAGCACCACCACCAACGGGGTGATCGCCATCGACAGCACGACGATCGCCGTCAGGTTGGCATTCACCTCGGGGGAGATCACCTTGAACTTGAGCGCCTCGGCATACAGCACGAAAGCGAACTCGCCCCCCTGCGCCATCAGGATCGCCCGGTCGATCGCATCAGCCTTGCTGCTGCGGGTGAAACGGGCCACCCCATAGATCACCGCGGCCTTGGCCGCCATCAGCGCCAGCACGCCCGCCAGAATCAGGCCAAGGTTATCGGCCACCACCTTCAGATCCAGCGCCATGCCGACGCCGAGGAAGAACAGGCCCAGCAGCAGCCCCCGGAAGGGTTCGATATCCGCCTCGAGCTGATGACGGAATGAGGACTCCGACAGCAGCACCCCGGCCACGAAGGCGCCCATCGCCATCGACAGACCGCCCACTTCCATCAGCAAAGCCGCGCCCAGCACCACCAGCAGCGCGGCCGCCGTCATCACCTCGCGCGCCTTGGTCTTGGCCAGCATCCGGAACAGGGGGTTCAGCAACCACAGGCCGGCTGCCACCAGCGCTCCCAGCGACACCAGTGCCAGACCCGCCCGCTGCCACAGCGGCGAAGTCGGCGCATGGACCGCATCGGCGGGCGCCAGAAAGGCAACGATGGCCAACAGCGGCACGATCAGCAGATCCTCGAAGAGCAGGATCGACACCATCCGCTGCCCACGAGGCGCCAGGATATCGCCCCGCTCGGAGAGCACCTGCATCACGATCGCAGTCGAAGTCAGCACGAAACCCGAGGCGCCGACGAAAGCCATCTGCCAGGGCGCCCCGAAGGCCATGCCCACGAAGGTCAGCATGATGGCCGCCAGCACCACCTGCATGCTGCCCAGGCCGAAAATCTGCCGCCGCAGCCCCCAGAGATGTGAGGGCTTCATTTCCAGCCCGATGATGAACAGGAACATCACCACGCCCAACTCGGCGATATGAATGATGGTCTGCGCATCATCGAGCAGGCCCAGTCCATAGGGACCGATCGCCAGACCGCCCGCCAAATAGCCGAGCACCGACCCCAGCCCGAGCCTTTTGAACAGAGGCACGGCCACCACAGCCGCCCCCAGCAACGTGACCACGCCCACCAACTGGCTGGTCTCACCTTCCACTGCCATCCTGAATTCCTTCTATCTCGACACCGCAAACCCTGGTCGCGGCATTCCCGCACCGGGCAAACCTTGTACGCTATCACGATCCCGACCGAGCGCCACACGCTTGACGGCAGAACCTGCTTGTCTTGTCGTACAGGGGTCAAATTATGGACATTGGATGGTAAACACTAACAATCCACCTTGAAAGATGGCAGACTGCCCTACAGTGTCCCATTCATGGAACACTGTTAGCGATTGAAGCCGCGCCCGCTACGCCCCATCTGCAGGGCAGTCCCAGCCAGAGCAGCCATCTGCCATCATGCCCCATCAGCCCGGAACGGCACCGATTCCGCGCCCATCCAGGGAGACTCGACCCACCATGCAGGACCTGAACGATCTTGCCTACTTTGCCGCCGTGGCCGACCATGGCGGTTTTGCTGCGGCCAGCCGAGCACTGGGACTGCCCAAATCCAAGCTCAGCCGCCGAGTCAGTCTGCTGGAAAATCGCCTGGGTGTGCGCCTGATCCAGCGCACCACACGCCGCTTTGCCGTCACCGAGACCGGACGCGCCTACCTGCAGCACTGCCGAGCCATGCTGGCCGAGGCCGAAGCCGCCGAGGCGCTGATCGCCGAACAATCGACGGCCCCCCGGGGCACCGTGCGGCTGTCCTGCCCACCGGCCCTGCTTCACTACGCCGTCAACGACATGCTGACGCGCTTTCTCAACAGCTGGCCCCAAGTCCACCTGCAGATCGAAGCCACCAACCGACACATCGATGTCTGGGAAAGCGGCGTCGATTTCGCCTTGCGCGTGCGCATGAGCGACCGCCCCCTGCCCGCCGAGGAAACCGTCAAACCCCTGGCGCTCAGCCCGCACCTGCTGGTGGCCGCCCCCAGTCTTCTGCTCAACGCCGCTCCGCCCCGCAGCCCCACCGAGCTGGCCGGGCTGCCCACCCTGGGGCTGGGCAACGCGCCCGACGAACAACTCTGGCAACTGCAGGGCCCCCAGGGCGAAAGGTTGAGCGTGCCGCATCGCCCCCGGATGGTGGTAGATGACATGAGCGCGCTGCATTGCGCCGCCCTGGCCGGCGTGGGCTGCGCCGTCCTGCCCCGTCTGCTCTGCCATGAAGATCTGCAGCAAGGCAACCTGCTGGAACTGTTGCCGGGCTGGACCCCACCGACCGGCCAGGTCCAGGCGGCCTTTGCCTCACGCCGCGGCATGCGCCCGGCCGTCAGGCAACTGCTGGATGCCCTGGCCCGTGATTTCGAGCAGCTGGCCGACACCGGCCGCTGCCTGCACCGCCCCCATGCATGAAGCGTGTCATCCGATGATCAGCCTCCCCCGTTCAGCCCAAGCCAGGCGCCAGATGTACGGAATGAGCGCCCTGCTGGACATCATCAGCTAAACTCTCTGCGATTACCCGGGCGGGATGGCGTCACCGTCGCTGGGGCGTCCGCACCGGACTCACAAGGATCTATGACCATAGAAGCACCTGTCATTGAAATCGACCTGGAACGAATGCGCCGTCACACCGGCGAAGCTGTTCGCCTGCTGAAAGTGCTCGCCAACGAGCGGCGCCTGATGATTCTCTGTCTGCTGGCCGAAGGTGAATTCTCGGTCAGCGAAATCAACGAACGGATCGACCTCAGCCAGTCCGCGCTGTCCCAGCATCTAGCCCTGCTCCGTGCCGACGAGCTGGTGCACACGCGCCGCCACGCACAGACCATCTATTACCGGCTTGCCGATGGTCCGGCCTTCGCCATCATCAACCTGCTGCACGATCTCTACTGCACGGCACCGGGCTGCCCGGCCAACGCCAAGCCCCCCGGCAACGAAGGCTGAATCTCGCGGAAGTGCCGCTGGACCGCCCTAACACCTGTCAGGGCGGGTCACGGCGGAAGGGGACGCTCAGCCGGCGTCCGAGGGGCGCTGCGGGGACTGCCCCGGCTTCTGCTTCTGTCCCGGCTTTTCATCGGAGGCAGCCGTCACCACCGGCAGCGCCCGGGGCACGCCGGCGGGGTCCAGCTCCTCGTCATCCAGCACCTTGTCGGGCGAGACATACAGATCCCAGCCCGCCATGAACATCGCCGCCACCAGCGGCCCGATCACGAAGCCGTTCAGCCCGAACAGCGACATCCCGCCCACCGTCGACACCAGCACCACGTAGTCCGGCATCTTGGTGTCCTTGCCCACCAGCACCGGGCGCAGCACATTGTCGACCAGGCCGATCACGAAAATCCCCCAGGCCATCAGCACCACCCCTTGCCAGATGCTGCCGGTCGCCAGAAAGTAGATCGCAATCGGTCCCCAGATCAGGCCGGCGCCCACCGCCGGCAGCAGCGACAGGAATGCCATCACCACCGCCCAGAGCATCGCCCCCTGGATGCCGAGAAACCACAGGATCAGCCCACCCAGCGCCCCCTGAATGACAGCCACCGCCACATTGCCCTTGACCGTGGCCTTGATCACCGCAGTGAACTTGTCCACCAGATGATGCGTGTGATGATTGGCCAGCGGAATCGCCTTGCGGATGATCGCCACCAGCTCACGCCCGTCACGCAGCAGAAAGAACAGCACATAGAGCAGGATGCCGGTACTTGCCGCCAGGTGCACCGTGTTCTGCCCGACGTTGACCGCCTGGTTGGCCAACAGCTGCGCGATCCGACTGGCGCTTTCGGCCAAGCGCTGCTGGATGGACGCGATGTCCAGCAAACCCTGCTGATCGAGCAGGCGCCGTGCCCAGCCGGGCAGCGCATCGAGAATCTGCCCCAGATAGGCGCCGAAATTCAGCTCGCCCGAGCGGAAACGGGTGAACAGATTGGCGGCCTCCGTCACCAGCGACATCGAAATCGCCACCATCGGCAGCACCACCAGCAGAATCACCACCATCAGCGTCAGCAGGGTCGCCAGATTCTCCCGCCCCCTCAGCCGCGCCAGCATCCAGCGCTGCATCGGGGAGAACAGCAGCGCCAGAATCGCGGCCCAGAACAGCGCGCTGTAGAAAGGCAGCAGGATCGCCACGAACGCGATCGACACCAGCGACAGCGCCACCAGAAAGAAAATCCGTTGTTCGCCGTGAAATTTCATCGATATCCCAGGGTTCCGAAAAAAGCCGGCAGCCCGCCCGAATGCCGGACGAGGCAGGCGGACAGCCGTGTCAGCGGTGGCGGCCGTGCCTGCCGAGCCAACGGTCTCAGCCGTGGCAGCCACACCAGCCACACCCGCCGTCTCAGCCATCACAGCCGCCAGTTGCTGCAACGGTAGTGGGCCTGTTGTGCGGTCGCGGTAGCCGTAGCCGTAGCCGTAGCCGTAGCCGTAGCCGTAGCCGTAGCCGCCATCATACCTGCACCGCTCTGCCACCCCGCAGCCAAAACCGGCCATCCGTCCACAACCCACGCCCCGGCTTCACCCAGTGGCCGGACAGGCAGCCGGCACCAGCCCCCATCACGCCCTGCCCCCGCGACAGACAACACCCGACACCTTGCACCCGGTGCCTGGCTTCTGGCTTCTGGCTTCCGGCTTCCGGCTTCCGGCTTCCGGCTTCCGGCTTCCGGCTTCCGGCTTCCGGCTTCCATCATTCTGCATCGTGCATCCTGCATACAAAGCAGAAAATCAGACGCCAGAAGCCGCGGGAGCGTCAAATAAGGTTGCCTCCCGTCCGCACGCACTTGCCGTTCTATCATCGACGCATCATCTGATGAATAGACACTCCCCCTTTCTCTGACAGGATTCCGACCATGAGCAACCCGAACAATCTTTCGCAGGAACTGCTGGCCCAGCTGCAGGGCCAACCGATGCAACAGATCGCCCAGAAGCTGGGCACCAACACCGATCAGGCCGCCTCGGCCGTCAGCCAGGCACTGCCCCTGCTGATGGGTGCACTCGGCAACCAGTCCCAGGGCGGTCTGTCCTCACTGCTCGGCTCGCTGGGCGGCGGTGGCGCAGGCGGCCTCGCCGGCATGCTGGGCGGCCTGCTGGGTGGCGGCGGCAGCCAAGGCAGCAGCGGCTCGGCCGGTGGCCTCGGCGACCTGCTCGGCTCCGTGCTGGGCGGCGGCAACCAGACCCAGGCCCAGCCTCAGCAAACCCAGAACCCGCTCGGTGGCCAGGGCAGCACCCCGGCTCAGGGCGAGGACGTGCTCGGCAACATCTTCGGCCAGCAGCAGGATCGCGCCACCGATGCCGTCGCCCAATCCTCCGGCCTCAGCACCGATCGCACCCGCACCCTGCTGATCACCCTCGCCCCGATCGTCATCGCCTTCCTCGGCCAGCGCTTCCTGTCGGGCCGCAACACCGATGCCAGCAGCAGCCAGAGCAGCGCTGACAGCGCCGGTGGCTCCCAGAGCCTCAACGACATGGCCCGCAACAGCGGCGCCTCCCTGGGCAGCCTGCTCGACCAGACCGGCGATGGCAAGCTCGACATGAACGATGTCGTCAAACTGGGCAGCACCCTGTTCGGCAAACGCTGATCCCCTCACCCCGCTCCAGGGGGAGCGGGTGTCCCCGCAGGGAACCTTTTCCGCCTGCGGAGGTCCCGAGGAGGATTCCCGCTCCCCCGGCGCACTCGCGCAGACCTGCCCCAGTCCTTCTTACACCGCCACCCACCGGGGTGGGCGGTGTCGGCC
>JBHADS010000374.1:0-4236 GCA_041855185.1 Lautropia sp.
CACCCGCAGCGCCTCGACGCGGCCGGGCAGATCGGTGGTAATGCCCACCGGGCCGAACTGGACGGCGACCACGCCGACTTCGATCGGAGGCATGCCACCTGGGGCGCCGCCACCGGCTGCGGCGCCACCCTGGGCGTCGGCGCCACCCTGATTGCAGGCTGCCAGGCCGATGGCGAGCAGGGCGGGGATCAGCAGGCGTCTGCCTGCGGGTATCGCACGAGTACGGAAATCGCTTTGGCCGGCACTGTGCCTGGTTCTCGTATGTTTCGTCATAGTGTGGCGTGATCGGAATCGATCAGGAGGAGAAAGCTGCTGCATGAGGAGGTTCCGAAACCGCGGGCTGGCGCAGGACACCGGGGTGTGAAGCGGCTGGCTGTCGCAGAGATTCGGAGGGTGGAACAATGAAAATGGCAGCCCCTGGGTTGCAGGAGCTGCCATGTCGGTGGTGATCAGGCAGGCTGGGCGTCAGCGCTGCCGCCCTCGGCCGCCGTCTTGCGCTTGATCTGACGGCGGGGCTGTGGGGCTTCGGTGCGTGGTGCTGCGGGCGCGGCGGGCTGATCGCCCAGCACCGGTTGCAGCAGGGGCACCAGCGCCGAGAACATCTTCGGATTGCCGGCCAGCACCTGACCCGCTTCCAGATAATTGGCGTTGCCGTTGAAATCGCCGACCAGGCCACCGGCTTCGGTGATCAGCAGACTGCCGGCCGCCACATCCCAGGCTTTCAGGCCACGGTCGAAATAGGCATCGAAACGACCGGCGGCGGTATAGGCCAGATCCAGCGCGGCCGAGCCGGTGCGGCGCATGACGGCGCCTTTCTCGGTCAGAGGACGAAGCAGCGTCAAGTACTGATCCTGATCCTGGAGGCGGCGGAAGGGAAAGCCCGTGCAGATCAGCGAATCTTCCAGCCGGAAGCGCTTGCTGGTGCGGATGCGTCGATCGTTCAGGAAAGCGCCACGGCCGCGCGAGGCGGTGAACAGCTCATTGCTGTTGGGGTCGAAGATCAGCGCCTGCGTGATGACTCCGCGCTCCATCAGCGCGATGGAGATGCAGTAGTGTGGCAGCCCGTGGATGAAGTTGGTGGTGCCATCGAGCGGGTCGATGATCCACAGGTACTCGGCCTCCCTCCACGACTGCTCGTCGGCGCAGCCCTTGCCGGGTTTGAAGCCGGATTCCTCCGCTAGAATGGCGTGGGTCGGGTAGGCGGCCAGCAGCGTCTCGATGATGGCAAGCTCCGAGGCGCGATCCACCTCGGTGACGAAGTCGTTGCGATCTTTACGTGTGATCTGCACCGTTTCCACGTCAATGCTGGCGCGGTTGATCAGACGACCAGCTTGTCGTGCCGCGCGGACAGCGACGTTGAGCATCGGATGCATGGTGTGATGGGGAGTTTTTTCTCGAACAAGCGAAGATTATAACGAAAATGACCCGTCGTTCAGAAATTTTTGAAGTCCACCAGGCGCTCGATTCCGACCGTCAGCGCTGTCTGGATGCCTGCAGGATCGTGCTGATGGCGCCCAGTCTGGCCGCCAACATCGGTTCGACTGTGCGGGCGATGACCACGATGGGTTTGCGGGATCTGATGGTGGTTTCGCCACAGGACCCCGATTTCCGCGAGCACCCGGACGCACGGGCGCGGGCGGGGCGCGCCGAGGCGCGGCTGTCTGCGGTGCGCAGTTGCGACACGCTCGACGAGGCGCTGGCCGACTGCCAGCTGGCGGTGGCCGTCAGCGCAGAGGGGCGGCGTCACGGGCCGGCGCCCGAGTTTCCGCTGCCCCTGTGCGCGGAGGTGATCGAGGCCGTCGGAGGCGGCGGCCTGGCGCGGGTGGCCTTCGTGTTCGGCACCGAGCGCACCGGGCTCAGCGTCGAGCAGATGGCGCGTTGCCAGCGCTGGCTGGCGATTCCGGCCGATACCGGCTACAACTCGTTGAATCTGTCGCAGGCGGTGCAGATCGTGGCGTTCTCGCTGCGCCAGTGCGTGCTGGCGCAACAATCCGTTGGAGGGGGGCTGCCGGCGCAGGCATTCGGGCCAGCGCACGCCCAGACAGGCGCGCAGGCGGGGGATGAGAGTGGCTCGTCCGGTGCAGCGCTGCCTTCGCCGCCTTCGGCCGTATCGGCGGGTGGGCAGGCCGCGACGCCGCCTGTGGTGCCGGCCCGTTCATCGCAGCACGGGGCAGGGAAGCCCGCCGATCTGGCGGCGCTGGAAGGCTTGTATGCACATCTGGAGCGCAGCCTGGTGGCGCTGGGCACCCTCGATCCAGCACGGCCGCGCCGATTGATGCCCCGGCTGCGCCAGCTGCTCGGCCGCAGTGGCCTGGATCGTGATGAGGTGGACATGCTGCGCGGTGTCTGCCGCGACATCGAGCGTCAGGCCGGGCGACTCAAGGCGGACGAGCGGCCACATTGAATGCCGGCAGGCGCCGGGCGATGTCGGGCGGCCGCCTCGCAGCCCTTCCCTCAGGCGGGTCGCGCCGCCTGAGACAGCCCTTCTTCCAGGCTCAGCACCCCGCCGCGGGTCGCCGACCAGTCGCTGAGCACCCAGCGCTGGCGGGTTCGGCCTTCGTGCTGCCAGCCATGCAGCGCCGGGCGGTGGGTGTGGCCGTGTACCATCAGATCGCAGGCGTTCTCGTCCAGCACCCGGTCGACGGCCGCCTGATTCACGTCCGACAGCGTTTCGGCGGCCATCTGTTGCTGCTGGCTCTGGCTGCGCAGTGTCTGGGCCATCGCGATGCGCTCGGCCATCGGCATCGCCAGCAGACCCTGCTGCCAGGCAGGGTGGCGGCATTGGGCGCGCCACTGCTGGTAATTCAGATCGTCGGTGCAGAGCAGATCGCCATGCGAGAGCACGACCCGCTGGCCGCCGACCTCGATCACCGTCGGGTCGGGCAGCAGCATGGCCCGGCAGCGCTGGCTGTAGGCCGGCGTGTCCGGCGCGGCTGGCAGAGGCACATCCAGCAGAAAATCGCGGTTGCCGTGCATCAGGAAGCTGCGCCCGCCTTCGGCCGCGAAGTCCCGCAGCAGGGCCGCCAGCCGTTCGGCCACCGGGCTGGGCGTGTCGTCACCGACCCAATACTCGAAGATGTCGCCGAGCAGGAACAGGGCTGGCGCGGGCAGGCCGGCCATCGTCCGCAGCCGTGCCCGCAGTGCCTGCAGAAAGTGTTCACACAGCGCCGGGTCATGATCATCCAGATGCATGTCCGAGGCGAACAGAACGTGGGCTGGATGGTCGATGCGGACGAGCGGCGCAGGTGTGGACATGCTCGACCTCAGGGCTTGACGCGGGTGATCGATTCGATGACGACCGCCTCTTTCGGCACATCACCGTGCGGGCCGAAGCGGCCGGTCGGCACCTTGGCGATTTTCTCGACCGTCTCCATGCCCTCGACGACCTTGCCGAAGACGGCGTAGCCGTGACCATCCGGGCTCGGATAGTTCAGGCTGTTGTTGTTGACGGTGTTGATGAAGAACTGGGCGGTGGCCGAATCGGGGATGCTGGTGCGGGCCATCGCGATGGCGCCGACATCATTCTTCAGGCCGTTGCGCGACTCCAGCGGAATCGGCTCGCGGGTCTTCTTCTGGGCCATCTCGGGGGTGAAACCGCCGCCCTGGATCATGAAGTTGCCGATCACGCGGTGGAAGATGGTGTTGGTGTAGAAGCCGTCATCGACGTACTTCAGGAAGTTTTCCACCGTCTTGGGGGCCTTCTCGGGATACAGCTCGATTACCAGGTCGCCCATCGAGGTCTTCATCAGCACTTTGGGCTGGGTGTCGGCCGCCTGGGCATCGTCGGCCGGGGCCGACAGCAGCAGCGCACCGGTCAGCATGGCCAGCACGGGAGACAGCAGGGAGTGCGAGGAAAAACGGGGCATGAGGAACTCCTGTGGAAAGGTGAAACAAATCAACAGAGACAAATCAACAGAGAACGGCCGGCAATCGGCGCGGCCGTCCGGGTGATGGCGCCTGCCGCATCCGATCCGGCACGCGCTGCTTCCGGCACCGGAGATGGGCAAGCGGGCAGGCCGGCCTGCGCGGCACCGCCGGCCACCGGCCTGCCGCTGCGCATCTTGGCTTCGAAGGGAGCAAGGTGGCGGGAAGCTGCATCTAACGGGTGGAGGACTGCGGCGCAGACCGGGAGGCGCGGGCGGGCCTGCTGGTGGCCGCCGGCGGCTGCATCAGCTCGTCGAGCTGCTCCAGCTTCTTCTGCAGCGCGACGTTGCGGGGCGCGAGTTCGGCCGCACG
>JBHADS010000375.1:0-6644 GCA_041855185.1 Lautropia sp.
CGTCCGATCGACACGGCGGCGGCGACTGCAGCGGCGGCGGCCGAAGAAGCCTCGGCCCGCAAGGAAGCCGAGCGCCGGGCGCTGAAACGCGATCTGCTGCTGGCCGTGCTGCTGGCGCTGCCGGTGTTCGTGCTGGAGATGGGCTCGCACCTGATCCCGGCGATGCACCACTGGGTGATGGACACGATCGGGATGCAGCGAAGCTGGCTGCTGCAGTTCGGGCTGACCACGGCGGTTCTGCTCCTGCCGGGCCGGCGCTTCTATCAGAAAGGCATCCCCGCCCTGCTGCATGGCGCCCCTGACATGAACTCGCTGGTGGCGGTCGGCACCCTGGCGGCCTATGGCTATTCGGTGGTGGCGACCTTCGCACCCGGCCTGCTGCCGGCCGGCACCCGCAACGTCTATTACGAGGCCGCTGCCGTCATCGTCGCGCTGATTCTGCTCGGTCGCTATCTGGAAGCCCGTGCCAAGGGCCGGACCTCGGCCGCGATCCAGCGCCTGATCGGGCTGCAACCACGGGTGGCCCATGTGCTGCGCGACGGACAGCGCCAGGACGTACCGATCGCCGCCGTCGTACTGCGGGATCTGATCGAGGTGCGACCGGGCGAACGGGTGCCGGTGGACGGCGAAGTGGTCGAGGGTCGGAGCTTCGTCGATGAATCGATGATCACCGGGGAGCCGATCCCGGTCGAGAAGACAGTGGGCTCGGCGGTGGTGGGCGGCACCGTCAACCAGCAGGGTGCGCTGACCCTGCGGGCCACCGCCGTCGGCGGCCAGACCGTGCTGGCACAGATCATCCGGCTGGTCGAGCAGGCGCAGGGCGCGAAGCTGCCGATCCAGGCGCTGGTGGACAAGGTGACGCAGTGGTTTGTGCCAGCGGTGATGCTGGCGGCGCTGCTGACGTTCGGGGTCTGGATGCTGTTCGGCCCCCGGCCCGCGCTGGCGCTGGCGCTGGTGAATGCGGTGGCGGTGCTGATCATCGCCTGCCCCTGCGCGATGGGGCTGGCCACGCCGACTTCGATCATGGTCGGGACCGGCCGGGGCGCCGAGCTGGGCGTGCTGTTCCGCAAGGGTGATGCGCTGCAGTCTCTGAAGGATGCGCAGGTGGTGGCTCTGGACAAGACCGGCACGCTGACCGAGGGCCGACCGGCGCTGACCGATCTGGAGGTTGCCGAGGGCTTCGAGCGCGGCGCCGTGCTGGCGCGGATCGCGGCGGTGGAGGCACGCTCGGAACACCCGATCGCACGCGCGATCGTCGACTCGGCCCATCAGGCAGGGCTGACGCTGCCCGAAGCCGACCGCTTCGAATCGGTGACGGGCATGGGCGTGGTGGCGCAAGTGGCAGGTTCCCGCGTGCTGGTCGGTGCCGACCGCTTCATGCAGGCCCAGGGGCTGGCGCCGCAGCGCTTTGCCGCAACCGCCGAACGGCTGGCGCAGGAAGGCAAGACCCCGATGTACGCCGCCATCGACGGAGAGCTGGCGGCGATCATCGCCGTGGCCGATCCGATCAAGCCCAGCACCCCGGCCGCCATCGAGGCGCTGCATCAGCAGGGACTAAAGGTGGCGATGATCACCGGCGACAACGCCCGCACTGCCCAGGCGATCGCCCGGCAACTGGGTATCGATGCGGTGGTGGCCGAGGTGCTGCCCCAGGGCAAGGTGGCAGCGATCCAGCAGCTGCGCGCCGCCCACGGTCCGGTGGCCTTCGTCGGAGACGGCATCAACGATGCACCGGCACTGGCCGAGGCCGATGTCGGGCTGGCGATAGGGACCGGCACCGATGTGGCGATGGAGTCGGCCGATGTGGTGCTGATGTCCGGCCACCTGCAAGGCGTCCCCGATGCGATCGCGCTGTCGAAAGCGACGATCGGCAACATCCGCCAGAACCTGTTCTGGGCCTTTGCCTACAACACGGCGCTGATCCCCGTGGCCGCCGGCGCGCTCTACCCGCTCTGGGGGGTTCTGCTCTCGCCCGTGTTCGCCGCCGGAGCGATGGCGCTGTCCAGCGTCTTCGTGCTGGGCAATGCGCTGCGGCTGCGCCGCTTTCAGCCGGCACGGGGGTGAATGTGCCGCGCCGGTAGTGGGACGTGGCTGAACCACGCCAGGGCATCCGGCAGGGCCGTCATCGGAAAGAGATGCAGGTGGATGCGCCCCCGTGCAGGGTCGGTAGCGAGCGCATCGAGCAGGGTGGCGATGAAGTGCGAGGGATCGATCTGCTGCGTCGCCGCCGGGTTCAGCCAGCCATGCCGGGCCAGCGCCTCGGCGCTGGCCTCGACCCGGCACAGGCGACAGAAGCGCAGCATGTCCGCCACGGTGCAGGGGCTGGGCACGCCCACCCGGATGGGCGCCTCGATGCCCTGCGCGCGCACGGCACCGATCCAGTCGACCACGGCCACGGGATCGAGGCAGATCTGTGTCGTGATGTCGATGGCGAAACCGCGTCCGGTCAGCGCCTGGGCCTTGGTGCACAGATGCTCCATCAGCCGCTCGGCAGGAATCACCGGATGTCCTTCCGGATGGCCCGGCAGGCAGACCCCTTCCAGCGGCAAGGCATCGAGCGCCCCGCTGCGGATCAGGGCGAGCGCCCCCTCGAAAGGGCCGACGGGAGTATGCGGGTCGCCACCGACCACGAACAGGCGCCGCAGCCCCCGCTGGCGGATGGCGCCCTCCAGGAAAGCCTCCAGTTCGGCGGCCGAGCGCATCCGCCGGGCCGAGACGATCGGCCGGGGCCTGAGCCCCGCCGTGCGCAGTGCGTCGATGGCCTGCAGCCTTTCCTCCAGCGAATCCGTGCCGATGTAGGCAAGATTGATCAGGGCGTCGGCAGGGATCTGTCCGGCCGCCTGGACGAAGCGCGACGTGCCCTTGACGGTGGTTTCGAGCGAGATCGAACGGAAGAAGTCAGCCGCAGGATTCATCGCCCGTCAGCTTGCACGCGGCGGGAAGCCGGCTTCCCGCAGCGCCTCGGCGATCTGCGCCTCGGAGGCGCTGCTCTGCACCTTGACGAGATGGGTTTCGGGATTGGCGTCGATCTTTGCATCGGGGTCGACACCCTGGATAGCTTTGGTGACACCGCGGACGCAACCGCCGCAGACCATGTCGTCGAGATGGAATTCCATGAGAAAGACTCCTGTCGGATTTTTTCGGGATTGGCATCGATCGCCGTCCGGGAGCAGGCAGGTCAGCGGACCGCTTCCCACCACCTGTCCTGCGGCAGCTGCTGCAGATCGAAGACCTCGCCGATGCGCGGCGTGCCGACCTGCAAGGGCTTGTCTTCCGCCGCCCGCAGAAAGCGCTGGATCGGCTCCTTCCACGGATGATAGGCCAGATCGAACTTGGCCCAGTGCACCGGCACCACGCGACGCGCCCCCAGCTCGGTGGCTGCCCGCACCGACTGCTCGGGCGTCATGTGGACCAGCGGCCATCCTTTTTCGTTGTAGGCGCCGTTTTCCATGAACGCGATGTCGAAGGGACCGTAGCGCTGGCCGTTGCGTCCGAAGTGGCTGCCGTAGCCGCTGTCGGCATTGAAATAGATCGAGGTCTGCGGCGAACGGATGATCCACGAGCCCCAGAGCGTGGAGAAACGGTTGCTGAGCCGGCGGCCACTGAAATGCCGCGAGGGCGCGAGAGTGAGGCGCAGTTCGCCGAGCTGGGCGCTTTCGTCCCAATCGAGTTCGGTGATCTTGTCAGCCGCCACGCCCCAGCGCTGCAGATGGGCCTTGACGCCGAGCGGCACAAAGAAATGGCCCGTCCGGGCATCCAGGGTCTGGATCGCGCGGTAGTCGAGGTGATCGTAATGGTCGTGCGAGATCAGCACGGCGGCGAGCGGCGGCATCTGCTCGGCCGTCGGCGTGTGCGTCATGGCGAAGGGGGCCCCGCCGAGCGGCACCGGCGAGGCACGGTTGAAGACCGGATCAAGCAGCAGATTCTGGCCCGCCAGCCGCATCAACAGGGTGGAATGCCCCAGCCAGACGAAGCGGCCGTCCTGCAGGGCCGAGACATCGAGGGCCACCGTCGGCAGCGGCTCGGTCGGCTGCTTGCCGGCCGGCGGATTGGTGACGGACATCAGCCAGTCGACGACGCTGGGCTTCTCGGCGGTATGAGCACCGTCGAGCGGCATGAGTTCCGTGGTTTCGAGATTGACGAAGACCCCGTCCCGATAATGGGGCGAGGCCTCGATACGGGCCCGGCTGGCAGCATCGGGCGTGCCGCCGAACACCGGGTGCAGAAAGACGAACAGGGCAATGGCGGCACCGACGATCACGGCGATCACCAGCAGCCATTTGAGCAGCATCCAGATCAGATTGAGAAGCACCATTACCCCTGAAGAGCGTGTGATGAAGGTATGAACTCAGGACGAGGAGCGCTTGCTGTTGTCCTCCGTCATCTCGAACCACATGGCGTTGAGCACGGCAAAGCAGACAGCGAGCGGCAGCCCCAGCAACCAGGCAAAGTACCACGTAAGGTTTGCCTCGAAAGATGGGGACGGAAGGATGCGAATCAACACTTCCGCCCCGAAACTGCAACACAGGACGCCGGAATCGTGAGCCGTACAGCGGCAGGCGGTGCTTCGTGCTGCCCCGCAGCCACAGGCTCACAGCTCGATCACATTCAGCCCCTCGCCAAGCACCGAACGGGCGAGCGGCACCAGGTGCTCGTGGTGGGTGAGGCAGATGATCTGCGTCCGGCGCGACAGCTCGCCCAGCACCTGCAGGCCGGCGGCGGTGCGGCGGTCGTCGAAGTTGATGAACAGATCGTCGGCGATCAGCGGCATCCGCTGCCCCTGTTCGATCTGCAGCTCGAGCGCAGCCAGCCGCAAAGCCAGATAGAGCTGGTCGCGGGTGCCTTCGCTCATCCCGCCGACCTCGACGGCCTCTCCCCCTGCCCGGACGCCGAGCAGGCGCGGGCTGGCATCCGTGGCATCGATCAGCAGGTGGCTGAATGCGTCCAGCGTCAGGGTGCGGAAGATCGTCGACGCCTTCGCGAGCATCGGCCCCTGCCGGGTTTCCCGGAAGCGTGCGATCGACCAGGACAGCAGCCTGGCTGCGGTCTGCAGGCGCAGATAGCGCTCGGCGGCATCGGCCATCGTGGTGGCGGCCTCCTGCTGACGGGCCGCTGCCCGTGCAGCCTCGTCCCGGCCGTCCAGCGCCGAAAAGTCCGTTTTCTGCTGCCCCTGGATGCGGCTCAGCCGGCTGATTTCCTCGACGATGCCGGCGCTGTCGGTCTGCAGGGATTCGAGCTCGGCCTTCAGGGCATCCGGATGCATGGCCTGCGCCTGTTGGCGCAGCACCTCGATCGGCAAGCCGTCGGCATTGGCCAGCAGCTCATGCTCCGTCTGCCGCCTTTGCTGCTCGAGCGCGCGACGCTGTTCGGAGCGCTCGATGGCAGGCCCGAGCGCATCCAGCGTCTGGACGCCGGCGGCACGCAACAGCGGCGCCAGCTCGGCCTGCACGCCCAGGCGCGCCTGCTCGGCCTGCGCCAGCTCCCGTCGATCGGCCTGCAGCAGCTTGCTGCGCCCATCGTGTTCGTCCTGTGCCCGGCTCGCTGCCATCAGGCGGGCGTCCAGCGCCGTGCCGATCTCGTCGACCCCCTTGCCCGCCAGCCCTGGCTCCAGCGCCTCGGCCAGGGCGCGGGCTTCGGCGCCCAGCGCATCGAGATCGGTCTGACGACTGTCGATTTCCTCGCGCTGGATGTGCTCGATCCGGTCCAGCAGACGCTCGACCTCGGCAAACAATGCCAGCTGGGTCTCGAGCTGCTCCACGCTGCTGTCGGCCGGATAGGCGATCTGCGCGAGCGTTGCCGTCCAGCTCGCCGTCCAGCGCTGCCATGCCTGCTCGGCCACACGCAGGCCGGCCTCCTGGGCCAGACGCCTCTGTCTGGCCTGCTGCAACTGCTGCTGCAGGGTGTCGCGCTGGCCCCGCGCCTGTTCCGCCGCGGAAATCAGGGCGCCGGCCCGATGCAGGCACTCGGCCAGGGAGGGCATGGCGCCGGCCTCGGCCGCCCCAGTCGCCCCAGTCGCCTCGAGAGGCTGATCCATCACGCCCGCCGCTGTCACCGCAGCAGCCCCGGGCGTCTCAGCGCTTTCTTCTTTCTCAGCGCCCTCGGCCACGGGCCGCCGACATTCCACAGCCCGCAGCACCTGCCACAGCTGGCGATGGCGCTCGTCTGCCAAGCGGGCGCGTTGCTGGTATTGCTGTTGCAGCCCCTGCTGCTGCACGAGCAACTCCAACACCCGCTCGCGCTGCCGCAACCAGATCGGTGCCGCATCGAGCGGCAACTGCGGCAGCCCGCAGCGCTCAGCCAACTGCTGCCAGTCACGGGTCCGCGCCTCCATCCGCTGCTGCACGGCCGCCAGACGACGCTCGGTGCCCTGCTGCTCCAAGCGAAGCAAGGCCAGGCTGTCGGTCCTGGCCTGACGGTCGGCCTCGTGCTGCGCGCGTTCCTGGCGCGCGTCGGCCAGCACATCGGCCTGCCGGATCTGCTGCTCGAACATCAGCGCCTGTGCGGCATCGAGGCCGGTGTGCGCATCCCTTCCGGCCCCCGGCGCCATCACCCCATCCCGGATCTGCTGCCAACTGTCATCGCGGGTGCGGCGCGCCTCCTGTACCTGCTCGCGGGACACCGGCTGCCAGTCGCGCACCAGCTGC
>JBHADS010000376.1:0-3229 GCA_041855185.1 Lautropia sp.
CAGCGGGGCAGTGGCTGTCACCAATCGCTGTGGCGTCAAGCAGGATCTGCTGCACTACAGCCCGAACATCATCTGTGGTGACATCGACGTGGATTCGATGGTGGAAGCCTTGGAAAAAGGTGTGAAACTGGCTCGGGATCGTGCACTGCGCGAACAGAACCTCCAGCAAGCGGGATTGGGAACAAGCTGGGAGGACAATTTGCGCGCTGCAGTGGATTTCGTCATCGCCCGGAGTCGTAATGATTGAATTGCAGACTCCTGCGGTCAAATATGCCGATCCGTGGGCGATCTCCCTGGCGGAGCGCCGTCGGCGTTTCTTCCGGGGACAGCGGCGCATCGCCTACCTGTACGACGAGCCCGACAACAGCACCTTTCGGTATCGTGTCTACAACATGATCCAGGCGCTGGAAACCGGTGCCGATGATGTGTCTGCCAGTTTCTTTCGCGCCAGCGAGTACGAGCGGATCGGTGAGATCATCGATGCGGCCGAGGTGGTCGTGGTCTGCCGCTGCCGTCACATCGCCTCCTTGGCCAGTCTGATCATGCGGGCTCGGCGCAAGGGCAAGCGTGTGCTTTTCGATGTGGATGATCTGGTCATCGACATCGATCGGATTCCCCTGATCATGAGCACGCTCAATGCGGACGTGCGCGATCCCAAGGTGATGGATTGGTGGTTTGCCTATGTCGGGCGGATGGAAACGACGCTGAAAGCCTGCGATGGTGCCATCACGACCAACCGGTATCTGGCCGCCATGATCGAAGGCGTCAGCGGTAAACCGTGCGTCGTCATTCCCAACTTCATGAACCGCGAGCAGTTGGAGATTTCGTCGCGTCTGTTCGAGGAGAAACAGGCCGCGGCATTCTCCGTGGGTGAGGCCATCACGCTGGGCTACTTCAGTGGATCGCCCTCACACAAGAAGGACTTCGATCTGGTCAGCAGCACATTGGCCAGACTTCTGGCAGATCTGCCCAAGCTGCGGGTGGCGATTGCCGGTTATATCGACCTGACCCCTGATCTGCAAGCCTATGCAGACCGGGTCGAGTACATTCCTTTTCAGGACTTCATCAACCTGCAGCGGAAGGTGGCGGGAGTGGACATCAATCTGATGCCGTTGCAGAACAACACCTTCACCAACTGCAAATCCGAGTTGAAGTATTTCGAAGCAGGGGCTGTGGGCACTGTCAGCATCGCGTCGCCTACCTTCACCTATGCTCAGGCCATCCAGCACGGCAGAAACGGCTTTCTGGCCAGAGACCACGAATGGGAGCAGAGCATCCGTCTGGCGTTGGAGATGATCGAGGAACCCGGCGCATATGCCCGGATGGCGGCCGAGGCACGTTCCGATTCCCTGGCGCGTTTCTCCTTCGATCACTTCGACTACGTCATCCGCTCGCTGTTGCTGGGGTGAGCCGGCCGCGGCCGGCCCCGGCCCCGGATCAAAGATAGTAATTGCTCAACAGTATCCTCGTCGTCAGGAACAGACTGATGCTGAACAGCAGGTAAAGCAGCGCCGTCTCTACCTTCTGCAGCACCGGCGGGGGCGCGGGGCGAAAGCTGCAGCATGCAACGGCAACCAGGATGACCGGCACAAGCAGATAGCGTCCCTGGACGCCCTCGACGATGGTGGCGGGATGGGGCGTCCATGAGAACAGCATGGCCAGAAAGGCCAGCACGGCCGAGGCGAGGCCCGTTGCCAGCAAGGCAGCGCGGGCTGTCAACGAGGATTTCAGCTCGCGCCAGGGGGCGATGGACGCCAGTATGATCAACACCAGCAGCAGGGCGAGCAGGTTGGCTGCGCCGTCGGATATCCGTCCGTTGTGGAACACGCCGAAGAAGGTTCTCCAGTAAAACATCTGAAGATCTGCTGAATGGAATGTCTGCGTCAGCACGTCGATCAGACGGGCCGGGTCGCCCAGGTAGAACTTCGCCACTTCACCCGTGCTGGCACCGCGCGCCACACGAAAGTCCACCGTCGCGGGAATGACTGCGGCCATCCAGAGCAGGGTGGCTGATGTCGACGCGAGCGACAACAGCCAGGCAAGGGGGCTGCGGATGAGGCAGGCTGTCACAAAGGGCAGCAGCAGCATGGCCGTCAGGTGCGCACGGGCCGTTCCCACCAGAAATATGGCTATGGCCATGATCCAGAGATAGCGCGCGGGTGTGTGGGTGCGTTCGTCGTATGCGCGCAGAAAGCAGCTCAACGCCAGAACGGCCAGTGCCGACGAGAACATGTCGATGCTGGTCGAGACGGCTTGAAACAAGCTCATCGGCAGCAGAAGCAGCGCAGGGGCAACCAAGGGCACGCGAAAGATGCTGAAGGCCCAGGCGATGATCAGCACACAGGCACTGATGTTGAGAAAGCGTCCCAGCAGATAGCTGTTGTGCACCGACATGCCGGTCAGCTTGCCGATGGCAAAGCCCACGGCCTGCGGGCTATAGATCAGTGGCATGTAATAACCGGTCCCTGGGGCAATACCGAACACGTCGGTACCCGCCCAGGGAATCGATTGGAAGCGTGCGGCGGCTTGCGCCCTGTCTGCCAGTGGGGTTGGGGCGGATGTTGCGGCGATATAGTCCGCCAGTCCTCGATCGATATTGCCGCCGGACATGCTGCTGCCCCTCTGGCAGAATGGACTGGGCACTTCGCATTTTTCGGTATGCAGGAAGAGAACGCCTTGCGACAGCAGATAGGCCCGCTTGACGTGGTCCCATTCATCGGGCGACTTCATCGGTGGGATGATCAGTGTCAGAAAGAAACCTGACAGCAGCACAAGCGCGATGAGCCATCGGCGATGGGGGGACGCAGGGAACGGGGCAGGGGTTTGCGGGAAAGCTGGCATGATGTCGAGACGGGTTGCGTTCGGCGCGGCCTGCGCAAGAGCGCAGACCCCGTGCTCTGCCATGAGACAGAGGGCGCTGGAAATGAAGCATTCTAGAGCCTGTCAGGTGCTGGATCAGGCATGGGCACTTCAACGGCATGCCGTCCGTATCCGGTGCTTGTCGCTGTGGTGGGTGACAGACACATCCACTGACATCGCTTCGCGACTGCCCGGGAACGTACTATCCTTCGGCGCTGCAGCCCACCGTGTTGCGCACGCATCGCAGATGCCAAGAGACGTTGTAGGGGGCGGCCGCATAGTTTTGAAGATGCCGACATGGCGACGAAACCGTTGCTTCGGTAACGCGTGTGCTGCGCGAGGAAATCAAGGAATGCAACAGAAAGGAATG
>JBHADS010000377.1:0-3726 GCA_041855185.1 Lautropia sp.
GCGCAAGGTGGCGGAGCAGTCGGGGTCTTTCCGCGACACCATCCGCCGGATGAAAGAATGGTTTTTCGGGAGTTTTTGATTGATGAACCTTTCCCGAATGATCGCAGGCATCTCAGGGCACCGCGCCCCGGGCATCGAAACCCGGCGGACCCTGCAGGATGTCAGAGGATGCGTATCCTTGCCCGGTATCGCATCTGCCAGTCTCCGGTGCATCCGGTGACTGTCCATTTAAAATAGGAGGTTTTTCAGCTATGACGTTCAAGATGTTAGAAACAGATGTCGACGGCGCCATCATCAAGGTGGTTGGTGTCGGCGGTGGCGGTGGCAACGCCGTCAACCACATGGTCAACCGCGGTGTGCAGGGCGTCGAGTTCATCGCCGTCAACACCGACCGGCAGGCGCTGGCGCGCTCGCTGGCAGGCCGCACCATCCAGCTGGGTGATGCCGGTCTGGGCGCCGGTGCCAACCCCGAAGCCGGTCGTGCCGCCGCTCAGGCCGAGCGTGGCAACATCCGCGCTGCGCTCGAAGGCGCCAACATGGTGTTCATCACCGCCGGCATGGGCAAGGGCACCGGTACGGGCGCTTCGCCCGTGGTCGCCGAGATCGCCAAGGAGCTGGGCATCCTGACGGTGGGCGTCGTCACCAAGCCCTTCAACTACGAAGGCAGCCGCAAGCAGCGCGTCGCCGACGAGGGCATCGAGAACCTGATCGGTCAGGTGGATTCGCTGATCGTCGTGCTGAACGAAAAGCTGTTCGAGGTGATGGACGAGGATGCCACCCTCGAGGACGCCTTCAAGCGCGCCGACGACGTGCTGCACAACGCGGTGGCCGGCATTGCCGAGATCATCAACGTGCCCGGCCTGGTGAACGTCGACTTTGCCGACGTGAAGACCATCATGGGTGAGCAGGGCAAGGCGATGATGGGTATCGGCGAAGCCTCGGGTCTGGATCGTGCCCGTCTGGCTGCCGAGCAGGCCGTCTCCTCGCCGCTGCTGGATGGTGTCGACCTGCATGGCGCGCGCGGCGTGATCGTCAACATCACCGCCACCCGCTCGCTGAAGCTGCGCGAAACCAACGAAGTCATCAACACCATCAAGCAGTTCTGCGCCGAAGACGCCACCATCATCCACGGTACCGTCTACGACGAGGACATGGAAGATTCGCTGCGCGTCACCGTGGTGGCCACCGGTATCGGCAAGGTCGTCCGCAAGCCGCAGCTGGTGTCGCAGCCGTCCATCAAGACCGGCACGGATGATCTGGGTCTGGAAACGGTCGACGCCATCGGCGGGCTGGACGAACCCAACGTCTTCCGCAACCCGCGCAGCCAGGCAGCCGAGCGTGTCAACGCGATGTCGCAGAAAGGCGTTGAGCGTCTCGACATTCCGGCCTTCCTGCGTCGTCAGGCCGACTGATCGCCTGGCGGCTGTCGGGCTGTTCCTGATCGGCGGCCGGCTGTGGGCCGGCACGCCGCAGGACGGAGGCCGGCTGCTGCCAGCCAACTTGATGGAGTCGGACCACGATGTTGAGACAGAAAACCCTGCGTGAACCGGTGCAGGCCACGGGCATTGGCCTGCACTCGGGGCAGCGGGTCGTCCTGACGATCAAACCGGGTGCTGTCGACACCGGTATCGTCTTTCGACGGGTGGATCTCGACCCGGTGATTGCCTTTGCCGCACGTGCCGATCTGATCACCGACACACGTCTGAACACCACGCTGTCGGCTGCGGCCGAGGGGCCGGGACGTGCCGTCAGTGTCCAGACCATCGAGCACCTGATGTCCGCGCTGGCGGGCCTGGGCATCGACAATGCCGAAATCGACATCACGGCGGTGGAAGTGCCGATCCTCGATGGTTCGGCGGGTTCCTTCGTCTATCTGCTGCAGTCGGCGGGTTTCGTCGAACAGGCAGCGCCCAAGCGTTTCATCCGTATCCTGAAGCCGGTGCAGATCAGCGACGGCGACAAATGGGTACGCCTGGAGCCGCACTTCGGCTTCAAACTGAGTTTCGAGATTTCCTTTGGTCAGGCGGCCATCGATGCCACCGGCCAGCGTATCGAGATCGACTTTGCCACCACCTCCTACGTGAAGGAGATCGCGCGTGCGCGCACCTTCGTGATGGCCAGTGAAGTCGAACTGCTGCGCAAGCACGGTCTGGCGCTCGGCGGCAGCCTCGACAACGCCATCGTCGTCGACGACGACCGGGTGCTGAACAATGACGGCCTGCGCTACAGCGACGAGTTCGCCAAGCACAAGGCGCTGGATGCCATCGGCGACCTGTACCTGATCGGCCATCCGATTCTGGGCGCCTACCATGCCCGCAAGTCGGGGCATCACATGAACAACCTGCTGGTGCGTGCCGTGCTGGCCGATCCCGCCAATTACGAGATCGCCACCTTCACCCAGCGCCGCAATCTGCCGCCTTCCTTCGCGCTGGACTGGGGCGCGGTCTGATCGATGTTCACGCTGGTCCGACTGACTGCCCTGATCCTGGCCCTGGTCGTCATCGGTTCGGCCGTGGCCTATCTGCTCACCGGCAACCCGAAGCACTGGGTGCGTGCAAAGCGCACCTTCATCGCCGGCATCGTCTGCGCCTTCATCTTCTTCGGCGTCATGTTCATCCAGAACCTGTTCTGGCCGGGCGGCGTGCCGGGCTGATTGCTGACAATCGGCGACGAGGGGCTGGTGTTCAAACCGTAGGACCAGCGATGGACTGGCGCATCCTCGCCAAGCCCCGTCAGAGCGCACAGCACTGCTGTTGCCGGGGCGTTAGCCTTCCCAATAGCTGCGCTGGCGCCGGATGAAGCGCTGCAGCGATTCGCGCAGGGCCGGAGAGAGGTCGGGGGTGTCGGCCAGCGCCTGCATCGCATCCAGCGCCCGGCCGGGCACGCGGTCCTTGGGCCGGGGCGCGGGGACGGGCGGCGCGTGCACGGTGCTGGGTTTGAAGCGGATGCGGTTGACCAGCCAGCCCCGGGCCTGCAGGCCATCGAGCAGCCGGGGTTCGTACTGACGCAACCGGGCCGCCATTGCACTGGAGGCGGCCGTCACGACCAGGGTCTGTTTTTCCAGCTTCAGCGGTTTCAGCGCGATGCTGGGCAGGATGGTCTGCAGATCCCGGCCCAGCGCCGACAGCCGCTCCCAGGTGTCCCACAGCGGGGAGCTGCGCAGTTGCAGGTGGTCGAGCGCGAGCCGGCTTTCGCGGTCGCGGTCCTCGTCCCTGGGCCGTGCAGGGGTATCACGCGGCTGCCAGCGTCCGTCGGCGCTGCTTTCCAGCGCGCTGGTGCGGGTGCGGCCGCTGCGCGCCTTCAGCGGCTTGTGCTCCCAGGGCATCCGGGGGCCTTGGGTCTTCGGCGCCTCTTTTTCCCAGATCGGGATGGGTGTGGGGGCACGACCGGGCTTTTCCCAGGGCATCGGCTGTGGTGTGGATGCCACCCGCCTGCCGGTGGTCGGCGCTGCGGGTCGCCCCGGGCGGTCGCTGGGCGGCTCGCTGGCGGAATTGGCGTTAGATCTCGGGGTGCGTGATACCATTTTCAGTTCGTTTTGCCAAGGGCAGAGAACACATCCAGGGCCAGCCAGCCGGCGGGCTCGACGATGACATTATCACCCCTCCATACCATCCATGTTCCAGACATTTCTGACCAGCATTTTCGGCAGCCGCAATTCGCGGCTCCTGAAACAATACCGTCGCCGGGTTGCACGTATCAACGCCCTGGAACCCGAGATCGAGAAGC
>JBHADS010000378.1:0-3573 GCA_041855185.1 Lautropia sp.
AGCTCGTCGATTTCCCATTGCAGGCGTTCGAGCCGGATGGCGGCCTCGCGGGAGCCGGTCTGGGCGGCATCGAGTGCGCTGCGGGCTTTCTGCCAGCGCTGCCAGCGCTGGCCGAGTTCGCCCAGTTGCTTGTCCTGCCCGCCCAGGCGGTCGAGCAGCTCGCGCTGGGCGCCGGCACGCAGCAGCAGTTGCGATTCGTGCTGACCGTGGATGTCGACCAGTTTCTCGCTGAGTTCGCGCAGACGGGCGATGGTGCTGGGGTGGCCGTTGATCTGGGCGCGGCTGCGGCCGTCCTTCTCGACGATGCGGCGCAGCAGCAGCTGGCCGGGGTCGCCGCCGAGGTCGTGCTCGTCCAGCCAGGCCGACAGGGCGGGGTCGATCTCGAACAGGGCCGAGATGTCGGCCCGTTCAGCGCCTTCGCGGACCACGCTGGCATCGCCCCGGGCGCCCAGCACCAGACCCATGGCGTCGAGCAGGATCGATTTGCCGGCCCCGGTTTCGCCGGTGAGCACGGTGAATCCCTGACCGAACTCGATATCGGCCGATTCGACGATGACGAAATCCTTGAGGCGCAGCCAGTGCAGCATGAGAGATCTCCGAAGGCGGTCTGCCGTGGAAGAGGGCGAGCGGTTACTGGTTTAATCTACAGTATCTTAACGGGAAAGACGGCGCTTGGGCAGTGGCCATGTGGCCTACAACGTGTGACACACTGTGATGCGCCCGCCCGCGCTCAGGTCTTGCGGCTGGTTTCCATGCCGGGGATCTCGTGCCAGTTCAGCTTGGTGCGCAGGGTGGCGTAGTAGCTGTAGCCGGGCGGGTGCAGGAAGCGGCTGGAATCGGCAGAGCGGCGCAGGATGACCCGATCGCCGACCTGCAGATCGGCAAAGGATTGCATGTCGCAGTTGATGCGCGAGTGCTTGCCGTGGCGGATGGTCAGCTCGACCTCGCAGTGGTCGGGAAGGATGATCGGCCGGGCCGACAGCGCCTGCGGCGCGACCGGCGCGAGCACGAAGCCCTGCAGCGAGGGGTGCATGATCGGGCCGTTGACCGACAGCGCATAGGCGGTGGAGCCGGTCGGCGTGGCGACGATCAGGCCGTCGGCGCGCGGGCTGTACATGAACAGGTCGTCGACACAGACTTCGATTTCGATCATGCCGGTGCGCGAGCTGCGGCTGATGACGACATCGTTGAGCGCGCGCGAATGAAAGAAGAGCTGGTCGCCCCGGTAGGCGAAGGTCTCGATCAGGGCGCGGTCCTCGATCTCGAAGTGACCGTCGAGGATGGCTTCGAGCGCACTGGGCCAGCGCGAGATCGGAATGTCGGTGATGAAGCCGAGGCGGCCGCGGTTGATGCCGACCACCGGTACGCCGAGCGGGGCCAGGGTGCGGGCGATGCCCAGCATGGTGCCGTCTCCGCCGACGACGACGGCCAGCTCGGCGCGGCGGCCCACGGCCTGGATCGAGCGGACGTTCCGGCTGGCGGGGGTCAAGACCGTGACACCACGCTGCTGCAACCATCGCTCGATATCACCGAGGATGGGGGCAGTCAGCCCGTCGGGGTGGGGGCGGCCAAACAAGGCAACGGTCTTGAAACGGGCGTTCATGGGCGGATTGAAACATAATTCAACCTAATTGAGCTATGGGTTCTCGGGGTAACTACTGAACAATCGCAACAGCTCCGCTGAACGCGATTCGGGGGCGCCTTTCGCGTTGGTTTTTTGTCATGGATGATCGTTCACGCTTCCTGTTGAAAACGCTGATCGAGCACTACATCGCCGACGGCCAGCCGGTGGGGTCGCGCACGCTGTCCGAGCGTTCGCGGCTCAATCTTTCGCCGGCTACCATCCGCAATGTGATGGCCGAGCTGGAAGATCATGGGCTGATCATGGCGCGCCACACCTCCGGCGGGCGGATTCCCACTGCTCGGGGCTATCGGCTGTTCGTCGATTCGCTGCTGACCGTGCAGCCGCTGCCGGAGGGCGAGACTTCCGACATCCAGGGGGCGCTGGCGGTCGAGGAACCCAAGCGCGTGCTGACCCAGGCGGCGACGCTGCTGTCGCGGCTGTCCTCCTTTGCCGGGGTGGTGTCCACGCAGCGCGGCGAGGAGAGCTTCCGGCACATCGAGTTCCTGCGCATCTCGCCGCGGCGGGTGCTGCTGATCATCGTGTCGCCCGAGGGCGATGTGCACAACCGGATGCTGCAGGTCGATCGGGAATATGGCGCCTCGGAGCTGAACGAGGCCGCCAACTACATCAACACGCATTACGCCGGCCTGGGATTCGACGAGATCAAGCGCCGGCTCAGCGGCGAGCTGGCCGAGCTGCGGCGCGATATCAGCCAGCTGATGCAGCGTGCCGTGGATGCGGGCAGCGAGGCGGTGCGCGACGACAGCGACAAGATGGTGATCGCCGGGCGCAGCAACTTCGTGGGTCTGCCGGATTTTGCCGACGACATGGCACGGCTCAAGCAGCTGTTTGCGCTGTTCGAGCGGCGCACCGATCTGTTGCAGCTGATGGACGCTTCGGTGCGCGCCGGGGGCGTGCAGATCTACATTGGCGGAGAATCCGAACTGGTGCCGATGGAGGAGCTGTCGATGGTGGTGGCGCCCTATCAGGTCGACGGCAAGGTGGTGGGCACCCTGGGCGTGATCGGCCCGACACGGATGCCCTATCAGCGGATGATCCCGATCGTGGACATCACCGCCAAGCTGGTTTCGTCGGCGCTGGACCAGGGCGACGAGTGAAGACAATTGAAGGACCAGGACAGATGACGAAGCAGACACGGCCGGATACGGATCTCTCTCCCAGGGCAGCGGTGCTGCTGGTGCAGCTCGGCAGCCCGGATTTGCCCGAGCCGGCCGCGGTGCGCCGCTATCTGAGCGAGTTCCTGTCCGACCCCCGGGTGGTGGAGCTGCCGCGCGCGGTCTGGCTGCCGGTGCTGCATGGCTATGTGCTCAACACCCGCTCGAAAGCCTCGGCAGAGAAGTACAAGAAGATCTGGCTGGAGGAGGGGTCGCCGCTGACGGTCTACACCCGATGTCAGGCCGAGGCGTTGCAGGATGAGCTGAAGAAACGGGGCAGGCTGGTGGAGGTGGTCTGGGCGATGCGCTACGGCAAGCCCGCACTGGTGCAGACGCTGCGCGATCTGCGCGACCGGGGCATCCAGCGACTGCTGGTGCTGCCGCTCTATCCGCAGTATTCCAGCACCACCACGGCCTCGGTCTTCGATGCGATCGCCCGCGAATTCAAGCACTGGCGTTCGGTGCCGGCTATGCGCTTCGTGCAGGATTTTCATGAGGACCCGGGTTATATCGCGGCGCTGGCCGACAGCATCCGCCAGCGCTGGCGCGACGAAGGTGGCGAGCGTCCGCAGAAGCTGGTGTTCAGCTTCCACGGGCTGCCGCAGCGCAACATCGACCGGGGCGATCCCTACGACCGGCAGTGCCGGCGCACCGCCGAGCTGGTGGCGACCGCGCTCGGCCTGCAGGCGGAGGAGTGGCTCGTGACCTATCAGTCGCTGTTCGGTCGTGCGGAGTGGATCAAGCCCTATACCCAGCCGACCGTTGAGGCGCTGG
>JBHADS010000379.1:0-2596 GCA_041855185.1 Lautropia sp.
CCCGAGCACCAGCGCGACTTTTTCTTCGAGGGTCATGGCGCCAATCACCTCGTCGAGCGGAGATGAACCCAGACGCGGTGTGTCGTTGGCGAGTGCGGGAGAGAGCTGCGTGGATACGGCCAGTGCGATGGCCAGCGCAGCGTGAGAACCGGATGGCGTGGATGCCATAGCTGTCTCCTGTGGAGGGGTGGACGAAGGGCGGGCGGCGCCATGCTCCGGAAGGCGCTTGCATGACGAGACACCTGCCCAGGGGGATCGCGGCGAGCCTCGGCGTCCTGTGGTTCAATCCGAGGTCTGCTGTGTCGTGGACGCGGTTGCGGGCGGCGGGCGCCGACCTTCCGTTACTGTAGCCCTCCCGGGCAGCTTGCTTGCAAGCGCTTGTGCAGGGTGTACGGATATTCAGATCGATTCTGCTTATCCTGGGCATGGGACTTCTGCCCAAAAAACCCTTGGCGGAAATGGGGCGTTCTTGCAGTGCATCAGTGAAGCTTCGATCATTGCAGGGACTCTTCTGTGCTCTGAACGCCTTGCTTCGTTCTTGGTGTGCAGCGCCATGACACGGGTGCGTGTCGACGAGATGGCGCCACATCTGCCGGTATTTCCGTGTGCGCCTGGCATGCCGACAGCCGCTGTTGCGGTTCTTGGCTCCTTGCTGCGGTTCCCGGTTTGGCTGCGCGGCCCTCTGCACCGGTGGCTGCGTCATGTGTCTGTTTGCCCTGGCCGTTGCCGTGACGGTGGGGCTTGCCATTTTCGATGCTCGTCGGGCATCACGCGAACCTGGGTTGTCGGCACGGCTCTTGATAGATAAAAGGAATCGAATCTTATGAATCTGTTGTTGCTGACCTTTGGGGGCAGGCCAGAAAATCACTATCAGGCGGCCTTTGCCATCCTGAGTTTCTTCAAGGACCCCGCTATCACCCGGGTCATCGTGATGACCGATCAACCGGATCGTTACCGCTGGCTGGAGGGCAATGCCGGGAAGACGGTGGCCGGCCATGACCTGCCCGAGATCGTGATTCAGTCGGTGGACAAGGCGACGCTGGAGGAGTGGCAGGGCAGTCGGCACTTCTTCTGGCGCATCAAGATCCGGGCCATCCAGCAGGCGATCGCCAGCTATCCCGGCGAGCACCTGATCTATGTGGATTCCGACACCTTCCTGGCGGGCAGTCTGACCGAGGTGGGGCGGTTGATGGACGAAGGGGTGGCGCTGATGCACTGCCCGGAATATCGTCTCAACGAAAGCAAGGATCACACCGTCGTCCGGATGAACAGCATTCTGGCGGGCAAATCCTTCGCCGGCGTGCCGGTGAGCAGCGAAAGCCAGATGTGGAACGCCGGGGTCGTGGCGCTGCCGGCATCACGGGGCGCCCAGCTGGTCGAGCTGACGCTGCAGGTCTGCGACGAAATGTGCGATACGCAGTGTCCGCGTCGTCTGATCGAGCAGTTTGCCTTCTCGGTGGCTCTGAATCACGATACGCCGCTCTATCCCTGCGAGGGGGTCATCGGCCATTACTGGGGCAACAAGGCCGAATGGAACGATTTCATCCTGCGCTTCCTGGCCGACAGCCGTCTGCGTGATCAGGGCGTGACGGATGCTTTTGCCCATCTGGATGAGGTCGACTGGACCCACCTGCCGCTGGAGAAGCGCCCGCACACTCAGGCCGAGCGCCTGAAGAAAGGGGTGGACTGGCTGCTGCCCGCCGACAAGGGCCGGCATTTCGTGCCCAGCGATTCGATCGAGACGCCGGGGAGCTGAGGCTCATTCCCGGTGATAGGGGTGGCCGGCGTTGACTGACCAGGCGCGGTAGAGCTGCTCGGCGAGCAGCACCCGTACCAGCGCATGGGGCAGGGTCAGGCTGGACAGACGGATGCGCTCGGCCGCTTCGCGTTTCAGCGCGGGGTCGAGCCCGTCAGGGCCGCCGATCAGGAGCACGACAGGCTCGGCCGCCTGCTGCCAGCGCTGCAGGCGCTGCGCCAGCGCCGTGGTGCGCAGATCGTCACCATGCTCGTCCAGAACCACCACCCGGGCACGGGGTGGAAACTTCTCGCGCAGCCGCTGCGCCTCGCGTGCCATCAGGGTGGCGGTGGCCGCTTCGGTGCGCCGGGTCGGGTCGCCGGTCCGGGTCTCGGTCTTGACAGTGACGAGTTCGACCTGAAGTTCCTTCGGAAAGCGTTTCAGGTAGTCGGCGACGGCTTCATCGACCCACTTGGGGCTGCGCTGGCCGACGGCGATGATGCGGATCAGCATGAAAAGTCAGTGCGGGCGGATCTTCAGTCCTGCGAAGCGGGTTTCAGATTCAGGCTGCGGGCCGGTGATTTGGCCGCGCCGGCCGGGCGCAGCTTGGTCAGCTCCACCGGAGAGGCGCCCCAGAGTTCTTCCAGGTTGTAGTAGGCGCGGATGGCCGGCTGCATGATGTGCACGATCATGTCGCCCAGATCGACCAGCACCCATTCGCCGGTTTCTTCACCCTCGACCGAGACCACCGGATAGCCCTCGGCCTTGACCCGGTCGTGCACATTGGCGGCCAGTGCGCGGGTCTGCCGGTTGGAGGTGGCGGTGGCCACCACGACGCTGTCGAACAGGTCGGAGAGTTTC
>JBHADS010000380.1:0-2815 GCA_041855185.1 Lautropia sp.
CGTGGCTGAGCAGCACGGGCTGCGGGCGGCGCTGGTGTATCGCTGGCTGGCGCAGGATGTGCAGACGGTAGCGGACGGCGGGCATGCGCAGAGCAGCGCTCTGCCGGTCTTCGTGCCCTTCGAGCGAATGGGTGGGGGCGTGCGGCCAGCAGCTGCAACCGTTGGTCGATGCGCTGAAGGCGGCGTTGCTGAGCCGCACGGTGCTACAGGCCGACGAGACCCCGGTGCTGATGCTGCGACACACCAAAGGCGCCAAACCCAAGGCAGGCATCTGGCCTACCTGTGAGTGTATGGCAGCACGGCCTTCGATGCACTGAAAACCGTCGTCGTCTACGACTTCACCGAGAGCCGGGTGGGCACCTTTCTGGACTGCTGGCAGGGCAAGCTCGTCACCGACGACTTCTCGGCTACAAGGCAGGCTTTGCCCAGGGCATCACCGAGATCGGCTGCATGGCACACGCCCGACGCAAGTTCTTCGAGCTGTACCAGAGCCATCACGGCTCGCACGTCAGAGCCCCCTCCGGCACAATATAGACACTACCGTTAACCGAACCGGGGTGCAGTAACACCTGATAAACATGCCGACGCCCAACGCCACCGACAAAAAGATCATCATCCTTTCCGGCCCAAACGGAGCTGGCAAGACCACGTTTACTCGTGCCTTCCTACCCCAGGAAGCAGGTGTGCTGCGCTTCATCAACGCAGATATGATCGCCGCCGGCTTGGCCCCTTTTCCCCTGAAAGCGCCGCCATTCAAGCTGGACGACTGATGCTGGCCGAGATCGAGCGTAGCACCAGCAAAGGAGAGAGCTTTGCCTTTGAAACGACACTGGCGGTTTGAACTGGCTGCGTCACATTCGTCAATGGAAAGCCAAAGGCTACCGGGTCATCCTGTATTTCCTCAAGCTGCCGGATGTAGAAACTGCCATCGCCCGCGTCGCCGAACGGGTACGGCAAGGCGGTCACAACATCCCCGAAGCCACCATCCGCCGACGTTTCGATGCCGGCTGGCAGAATTTCAACCAGCACTATCGTCATGCGGTAGACGAGTGGGCCGTGTATGACACGTCAGGGGAGCAACTCAATGTTGACCAATGGGGGGAAACATCATGACAACCAAAGACATCTCTTGCGCCAGAAGCGCCGAATTGCGCGCATCCGTCATCGCCATGCAACGCGCTGCAAATATGGCACGCGAAATAGCCATCCAGACGAATACCGCGATCATCGTTCACAAGGATGGCAAGCCGATTCGGATCACTGCGGAGCAGTTGCGTACCCGACAGAATGAAAACGCGAGTCAACAAGCCCCTCTTGGCGACGAATAAGACGCCCGCAGACTGCCGCCAGACACCCCCTGAGTCCGCCCGCTGACTGACGGACCACCGCATGAGACGGTCGGCCGGCGCCCCCCCTGCCGCTGGACGGCCGCAAACAGGACAATCATCACAGTCCCCGAACCACGCTCGCCGCCCCTGCATGGCTCCCTGCAGACGGGCTGAACGGGTGGCGCTTCGGGCGCGTGTCCTGATTTTCTGTTGCGGCGGTCATCCTGAAACACCCGAGCCTCAGTTTTCGCGCCGACGGTGCGCCTGTACCCGGCCCGGCCTTGCGGCCCGGCTGGTCATGGCGCACGTCCCGTCATTGGCTCGTCCGGTTTGGGTTGCCGATGCTGGTGCTCGGGCTTCCCGCTTCGCACGCGCTGGCGCAGACGCCCGCTGGTGGCGCCCCGCAGGCTCAGCCCTTGCCCAAGCAGATCCGTCTGATCCTGGCCAGCGGTGATGTCCGGATCGAGCAGACGACGGGCAGTCCACAGGCCGGCGCACAGGGTCAGCCTGCGCGCAGCGGCGACTGGCTGCAGCCGGGCCAGTTGGTCGTCACCGGCCACGACGGGCGCGCCCAGATCCGTTTCAGCGACGGCGGGCTGATTTCGTTGCAGCCCGGCTCGCGCTTCCAGATCGAGCAGTACCGTTTCGACGCGCAGGAGCAGCGCGGTTTCTACCGTCTGTTCGAGGGCACGATCCGCGCCATTTCGGGCAAGATCGGTAAGCGTCACCCCGATGATTTCAAACTGAACACGCCTTCGGCCACGATCGGCATTCGGGGCACCGAGTTTCTGGTGCAGGAGACCCGCTGTGCGCCTCAATGTGCCCCCGGCCAGCGCGAGGGGCTGAACGTCGCGGTCAGCAGCGGCCGGGTGTTCGTGTTCAATGCCGCCGGTTCGATCGAGCTGGGGGCCGGTCGCGCCACTTACGTGGCTTCGGCCACCAGCCGCCCGCAGCCCACCACCACCAAGCCGGTGCTGAGCACACCGCCCACCCGCAAGGAGAAGGAGGCGGCCGAGAAGGAGCGCGCGGCCCAGGAGCAGGCCGCCCAGCAGAAAGCGCAGTCATCGACCGACGAGGCTGACGAGGGCGAAAGCGCCGAGGACAGCGGCAGCGAGGACAGCGGCGATACGAGCAACAACGAGACCAGCAGCAGCGATCAGGACGGCACCAGCCCTTCCAGCCAGGAAAAATCCGGCACCGCCCTGCCCGCAGGCGAGACGGCCGACACCACCGACAGCGCAGGCACCGATGCTGCCGCGAGCGACAGCGGCGCCTCGAACCGCCAGAATGGCAGCGAGACCGGCAGCGGCCGTAGCCAGACACAGGCGAACAACGGTGCGTCCGGCAACAGCACTGCGCGGCCCGGTACGGGCAGCAGTACCGGCCCGTCCACGGGTTCAAGCAACACCTCCTCGGACGGGAACGGCTCCGCCAGCGGTAGCGGTAGCGGTAGCGGTAGCGGTAGCGGTAGCGGTAGCGGTAGCGAC
>JBHADS010000381.1:0-3900 GCA_041855185.1 Lautropia sp.
AAACCACAAGGAAACGGAGAACAATCAATGGCTCAGCGTATTGCATATGTGACAGGTGGCATGGGTGGCATCGGCACCGCGATCTGTCAGCGGCTGGCAAAAGAAGGGCATGTCGTCATTGCCGGTGCCGGCCCCAGCCGTGACACGAAGAAATGGCTGGACGAGCAAAAGGAACTGGGCTTCACCTTCCACGCCTCCGTCGGCAACGTCGCCGACTGGGAATCGACCGTGGCCGCCTTCGAGAAGGTCAAGGCCGATTTCGGCAACCCCGACATCATCGTCAACAACGCCGGCATCACCCGTGATGGCCTGTTCAAGAAGATGTCGGTCGAGGACTGGCGTGCGGTCATCGACACCAACCTTAACTCGATGTTCAATGTCACCAAGCAGGTGATCGACGGCATGCTCGAGAAGGGCTGGGGCCGGATCATCAACATCTCGTCCGTCAACGGCCAGAAAGGCCAGTTCGGCCAGACCAACTACTCCACCGCCAAGGCCGGACTGCACGGCTTCACGATGGCGCTGGCGCAGGAAGTGGCCAGCAAAGGCATCACGGTCAACACCGTCTCGCCCGGTTACATTGCCACCGACATGGTCAAGGCCATCCGTCAGGACGTGCTCGACAAGATCGTGGCCACCATCCCGGTCCGTCGTCTGGGCACCCCCGAGGAAATCGCCTCGATGGTGGCCTGGCTGGCCTCGGATGAAGCAGGTTTTGCCACGGGCGCCGATTTCTCGGTGAACGGCGGCCTGCACATGGGCTGATCCCGATCCTGTCCGGACGCCTCCGGCGGCACGCCGTCGGAGCGCGTCATCGGACGGGATGCTTGCCCGTTATCCCCTCCACTCGCTCGTTTACGTCCATGCCTACGCCCGTCAGACTGATCAAGAAGTACCCGAACCGCCGACTGTATGACACCCAGACCAGCGTCTACATCACGCTCGCCGATGTCAAACAGCTGGTGCTGGACAACGAGTCCTTTCAGGTCGTCGACGCCAAGACCAACGAGGATCTGACCCGCAGCATCCTGCTGCAGATCATCCTCGACGAGGAGGCCGGCGGCACCCCCCTGTTCTCGTCGCAGATGCTCGCCCAGATGATCCGCTTCTACGGTCACGCGATGCAGGGCATGATGGGAACCTACATGGAAAAAACCCTGCAGACCTTCATCGAGGTGCAGAACCGCCTGCAGGAACAATCCAAACCCCTCTACGAAGGGCGTGGCGTGCCCAGCGCCGAACTCTGGACGCAATTCATGCAAGGCCAGGCGCCGATGATGCAGAGCATGATGAGCAACTACATCGACCAGAGCAAGAACCTGTTCTTCCAGATGCAGGAGCAGATGCAGCAGCAGGCCCGCAACGTCTTCTCCAACTTCCCCGGCACCTTCCAGCCGATGCGCACCACCGACGACGCCTCGGGCGCCGGCGCCGAGACCGCGGACACCCAGACACCGTCCGCTGCAGCCGAGCCTAAAAAGGACTGACCGATTTCGGGGCGCCCGACGCGGTGCCCGGTCGAAACAGGTGTGCGGTATATTGGGGGCTTGCTGGCCGATGCCATGCCCCGCAGCCTCCGCCGGCGTCTGAAGCATCGAGAAAGGATGCCGTCAGGCCCGGATCTCGCGCCGCTTCGGTGGCGGGAATCACGGCGCCGTCGCTTCCTGCCGTGGGCTGGCCGTTTCCTATCTGGAGTCCTTGATGCTGACACGCCTGGAAGTCGATGGTTTCAAGTCTTTTGAGAGCCTCTGCATCGACTTCATGCCTTTCACCGCGATTCTGGGCAACAACGCCGCGGGCAAGAGCAATCTGTTCGACGTGATTCAGCTGCTGTCGCATCTGGCTTCGCATGATGTGGTCGAAGCAGTGAAGCAGATGCGCGGTGAACCGCTGGAGCTGTTTCGGCAGACATCAGCGGGCCGCGCCCGCCGGATCAGGCTGGCCGCAGAAGTCCTCGTCGATCCCTCGGTGCGTGATCCCTGGGGCAGCGAGGTTCAACTGAACCACACCCGCATCCGCTACGAGGTCGAGCTTGAACGACGCGAAATCCGCCCCGGTATCGAGCGGATTCATGTGGCGCGCGAATGTGCGCTGCCGCTCATGCGCAAGGATGACCGTTGGGCACGGGCACTGCAGCCATCGGCTGATTTTCGGGCTGCCTATCTGAAATACGCCCGGCAGAAGCCCTGGCTGACCACCGAGACGCTGGACAAGGGACAGGAAGTGTTCAATGTCCATCAGGATGGCAAGCAGGGCCGAAACCGGCCTGCAAGTGCTGCCGAAGCGACGGTGCTGTCCAGTATCACCAACGCCGAGTTTCCTCACCTGTTTGCGCTGCGTGAGGAAATCCGTCGTTGGCGCCTGCTGCAGCTCGATCCCGCACTGCTGCGCCGTCCTTCACCCGTCACCGCATCCGATGTACTGGATGCCGATGGCTCGAACCTGGCGGCCGTGCTGGCTCGCCTGAAAGCAGAGACGCGCACGGACGAGCAGCCACGAGGCGTGCTGACGGATATTGCGGCATCGCTGAACAGCCTGATTCCCGGCACCCGGCAGCTGGATGCCGACTTGCACGATGCCAGCCGCGAGTATCGTGTCGAGCTGACCATGCGGGATGGCCTGCCGTTCAGCTCCCGCGTCGTCTCGGACGGAACGCTGCGCGTGCTGGCCTTGCTGACGCTGCTGCATGATCCTCGGCACCGGGGGCTGGTCTGTTTCGAGGAGCCCGAGAATGGCGTGCATCCCGGCCGCGTGAAGCTGCTGGTGCAGCATCTGAGCGCCATGGTCACTGACCCCGAATCCTATCGGGCAGACGCCGACGGACAGGCGCCCCCCCTGAGCCAGCTCTTTCTCAACAGTCACTCGCCCGTCGTGCTGTCGGCGCTCCTGAACAAATCCGACACGGGGGCGTTTCTGGTGAACGAGGGCGCCGTCATGTTCGCCGATACGGCCCTGGTGGTCGATCCCGAGCAGAAGGCATCACGCCGCAAGACCCGTTTCAGGCCGGTAAGATCGGTCGTGCAGGCCGGCCTCTTTGAAGAGGAAGCACATCCGCTGCAGTGGGTGTCGGAGGCTGAAGTGCGTGGTGTGCTGGAAACCTCCAGCACCGAGGGGTGAGCCGATGTCCTACCTGGGGATGGCGCTCTACGCAGAAGGGCCGACTGATTATCGCTTTCTGTCGCCGTTGCTGTACAGGCTGTGCGAAGACATCTGCCTGCATCGCGGCCGATCGGTGGTGGAGATCAGCGAAGTGCAGGGGCTGAATCACCCCGAGGCGTTCAAGCACAAGCCCAGGGAGGAGCGAATCCTCGCCGCGGCGCAGATGGCGCGCGGGGCGTGGTGTCTGCTGTTCATCCACGCCGATGGCGAGTCGGATGCGGAACATGCGCGTCTGCATCAGGTTGCGCCCGCACAGCGGCTTCTGCGTCAGGAGATGGGCAGCGAGGGACGCAGTATTGCCGTGGTGCCGGTCCGGGAAACGGAATCGTGGTTGCTGGCTGATGGCGATGCGCTCAGGTCGGTTTTCGGCACGACACTGAGTGATCGGCAGCTCGGACTGCCGGATGTGGCGCAGCTCGAACGCGAGATCGACCCCAAAATCGTGTTGAGACACTGTTTCGACAAGGCCAGGCCCGGGGCGCGGCGTCGGAATCAGCGCGAAACCGGGTATTTCCAGTCACTCGGCGAAGAAATCCGCTTGGAGCGACTGCGCCGGCTGAGCGCGTTTCAGCGGCTGGAGAGCGAGCTGCAACAGGCGCTCCGGGAGATGCGGCTCATCGCCTAGCCCGCCCGGCCGCGCTGGCACCTTGCGCACCGTGCGCTGGGCGGGCCGCTTTGTTTTAAACTTGCATGTTTGGCCCGGCCCCGGCGATGGGGCAGAAGGCCGTCATCGCGGTTGCG
>JBHADS010000382.1:0-5457 GCA_041855185.1 Lautropia sp.
AGGGGCCGGGTGCCTGCGGCCCGCTTTCGGTGCGTTGGTCCAGCATCGTTGCGAATGCATCGGCGCGGATGCCGGCCTCGGTGTAGGCGCCGGAGGTCGAGGGGGTGCTGGCCTGAACGCCGTTGCTGCTGGCCGATGCGGTGGTGTCGGCCGAGGCGCTACTGCTGCTGGCGGCGCCGGATGTGGTGCCGGTGGTGATGGTCGTGCTGCTCTGGGTATTGGGGGCCTGGATCGTGGTGCCCGAGACGACGCGGTCGGAGCCGCCACCGCTGCTGCACGCTGCCAGCAGCAGGGTCATCACGATGCTGGTGGCCACGTTGGGGTTGAAGGGCAAACGGGCTTGCGACATGGTCTGCTTCCAGAGTGAGGTGGGCGCGTCGATGTCGCGGTGACTGCTGCGCCGGGCCTGTCTGGAGCCCCGTGCTGGCCGGATGTCGGGGGACGCCCGCCGGTGCGTGTCAACCGCTCATCGAGAGCGATGGCGCATTCTGGGGGCGGCGTCGCCAGCCGGCAGTGCGACAGTGCACATCAGGGGCAAAAAACGGCCGCTCGTCGGCCGGCGTGTGAGCAAGTTCCGCTCAGCTTGCCGGAGCGGTCCGCCAGTAGCGGTGGCCACTGCCGTCGGGATGGACGCTGCGGTCGTCGTCGATGTAGACGCCCTCGTACTGCAGGCGTTGACCGAAGCTCCAGTTGGCGGGAAGGCGCCACAGCGAGCAGCTCAGACGCCGGGCATTGGCCAGCTGGTGCCGGAAACAGAGCTGGGCGCGGTCTGCACTGCTGCCGGGCATCAGCAGCAGCTGGAGCTGATTGTCCTGCCCGTCCTGCCAGCTCAGCAGCGCTTTTTCATAGGGATGGGAAAGACCCTGTTTCAGCGCATAGGCGCTGCCGGCATGTTGCAGCGCCCAGTTCTGGGCGCCCGGGTATTCGGTGGTGAAATGCCCGCGCGGGGCACGTACCTGGGCGGTGATCTCGGCCTGCGGGCCCACGCTCAGGATGTTCTGACCGGCAGCGGCGGCCTCGACGGCTTCGGTGCTGAACAGAAAGACCGAGGCCGCCTGGGTCTCCAGCGTCAGGTGCAGCTGCAGCGGAATCTGGGTGCGGATGTCGGTGAAGCGGCCGAAATCCGTGAAGTCCTGGAAGTTGGTGATGAAGGAGGCGGTGTAGTAGCGGGCAGGGGCAGCGGGCTCCTGGGTTTCCGGGGTGAAGTACTGGTAGCCGAAAGCGGTGGGCGCGTCGGGCGGCTCGATCGGGGCCTGGGCGTTGGCGTTCCAGGCGACCGCGCCGTACATCTGGTAGACCGGCTGCATCCGCGCATCGTGTGCGCCGGTGCTGAAGGTGTTCTGCATCAGCATCGTGGCCAGTACCGCGCCATCCACGCCGGTGGCGGAGATGGGTTGCGTCGAGGGTTGCAGACTGGTTGGACCGGCCGGCGATGGGGAGGGAATATCGCTCGTCTGGGTAGGGGTGGCGGTACCGGACACTGCCGAGGGCGATGCGTCCGTCGCTGTCGAGCCACCGCCGCCGCCACAGGCACCGAGCAGTGCGCAGAGGGAGAGCAGGGGCAGGGCGGAGCGAAGCGGATGCATGGTGGGGTGGCCTCCTGATCGGGGCTGGTCAACGGGCTATCGATGGCGATGGTAGTGAGCCGGGTCAGGCTTCAATATGTGGGGACTTAATAAACGCAAGCAAATGTAACAACCTCGGGGATTGGATACAGAAAGCGATGGGTTTTGTGCAAAACCGGCGCTGGCTGTCGGCGCTTGGCTGAGGGGGCCGCTCTTGGCCGAACGGCTCGAGCGGGGCTATGAGCGTGGGCGGGGGCGGGGCGTGGGGCTGTGAGGGTGGGCAGAGGACCGGTTGAGGGACGGGTGGGGCGCGGCCAGAGGACGGAGCGAGGGGCTGTGAAGCGGGCTGCAAGGCGTCCTGAGCCGGCAAAGCGTTGTCAACGACACGTCAAAAGCGCTGTTTTGCAGCGGTATCCATGTTGAGGCGGCTGTTTTCGGATTATTCTTAAGGATAAATAACGTCAAATGTTCACGATTTGTCGATTTGCTTCGGGCATCGGTTTGGGCCGGATGGAAGCTATTGATATCTTGTGACGCATTGTGAATATCGCCGGGCTCCAGTACGCCTTCGGGTGGGTGTTGGAGGCACGGCATGGGATGGCGGTTTGGCTTGGCGCGTGTTTCGGGGCCGATGAAGGGCGGGTATGCCCACGTCGGTCGCCGGGCGGGTATGGATTGGGTGTGGGTGTGCAGGAATCAGGCTTGAAGGCGTCGCGGCAGCGGCGTTCGTTGCTCAAAGGCGCGGGGATGGCGGCTGCGGCGCTGTCGCCGACGGTGGCCGCGCAGAGCAATTCATCGACGAGCAGCGGCCGATCGGCGGCGAAGCCGATCGTATGGCGTTGCCAGACTGCCTGGTCGCTGGATGACGATTTCGGGAACTATCTGCGCTCGCTGGCCAGGGTGCTGGCGCAGGTGAGCGATGGCCAGTTCCGGCTGGAGCTGCTGCCGGCGGCGGCCGTGGTGCCGACCAGCCAGTTGTCGGAGGCGGTTTCCAAGGGGGAGCTGGATGCCTGTCATCGGATGCCGAGCGCCGAGTCGGTGCGGGCGCCGGCTTTCGGGCTGTGGGGCAACGGACCGGCATTCGGCATGGATGGGCGGTTGCTGCTGTCCTGGCATTATCATGGCGGGGGCAGGGAGCTGCTGGCCGAGCTGTACGCGGCAGCCGAGCTGAATGTGCATTCCATTCTGTATGGTTCGATGCAGACCCAGGCGCTGGGCTGGTTCCGGCGCCCGTTGGCGCGGGTCGATGATCTGGCTGGGCTGCGACTGCGTGCCGGCGGCATGGCCGGATTGCTCTTTCAGGAGATGGGCGCCAATGTGGTCCCGCTGGCGCCCGAGGAGATCGTTCCGGCGCTGAAGCGTGACGAGATCGATGCGGCCGAGTTCGGCAGCATTTCCAGTGATCGGGCGCTGGGGCTGCCGGAGGTGCTGAAAGTCTGCATGTTGCAGACCTTTCACCAGTGCGGCGAGCAGGTCGAGCTGCTGATCAACCGCGACCGCTACGAGGCGCTGCCCCCCGTGCTGAAGACCAAGCTGCATATCGCTTCCCAGGCAGTGGCGCTGGAGATGGGGATGGCGCGCGCCAACGACAATTCGATGCACTACATCGAGATGCGGGAGTTGCAGGGGGTGCGTTTCTACAAGACGCCGGAATCGGTGCTGCGTGCCCAGCTGGCGGCCTGGGACCGGGTCAGCGCGCGCATCAGCAGCGTCGATCCGATGTTCGCCCGCGTGTCGGATTCGATGCGCCGCTACGCCCAGCGCTGCGTGGGCTGGCAGAACGATACCTGGGTGGACCAGCGCATGGCCTACAACCATTATTTTGCGCAGCGGGTGCCGAAGGCTTCCTGATCCAGGGGCGGCTCGATGCCGCTTCTCGAGCGCCGCAGGAATCTCCGGCTTTCTGGCCGGGGAGGATGTCGATTCCTGAGCGGCCGGGACGGTCCGGCCGTGCGGCGCTGGGGCAGGGCGCCGGGTGCGTGTGCCGCCCGTGGGGCGCGGGTGCTCGGTTGTCGGGCCGGGCTATCGGCCGTGTCCGGCGCCGCACTAGGATGCGCGCAGCGTCGTGCCATCCGGGCAGGACGCCTGGCTTCGTACCGTAGGGACGCATCGTCAGGACTGGGGGCTTTCGGCGGACCCGTCCGGGCGCTGAGCGGGGCGAGCGCTGTGCTGGGAGCATGAATGATGGGTGTTCTGGGCCGAGCCCTGATCAAGGGGTGTCTGGTCTTCTTACCGAGTCTGTTCGAGGCGCAATGGCCGACGCTTGGATTGGCGCTGTTGATGGCGCCGGTGCTGGTGGGCGTGCTGATCTGCGCCTGGATCGCCATCCGCGGCGCGTGGCGCGAGGGCTGGCTGGCCGAGATCGGCTGAAGGCCGCCGTGTCCGATGCCGCCGGCGCTGCCGTCGCCATCCTCCGCGGCCGAGGCAGCCGTCTCGATGCCGCTCGCGTGGGCAATCTGCCGCGCCCATGTATCCCCGAGGTTTCGGCTGAAGGCAATCGCAACAGGAATTGCCGCGTTTGGGCCGCACTCGCATAAACTATAGCGTTTGACCGGCATCGTCGGCCGCGCTGTCAGGGCCGATGGACTTCGTGCCCGCGGCCAGGCGCCCGGATATCGATCCGTTCCGGGGTTTTTGGGCCGCCCGCGTGAGGCGTGTGCGCCTGTTCCGCTTTTCTTCTTTGCTTTGATCGCCTATTCATGTTTGATTTCGTAAGAACGCACCAGCGTCTGGCCCAGGGGCTTTTGCTGGTGCTGATCATGCCCGCCTTCGTCTTCTTCGGCATCGCCGGCTATGACCGGATGTTCAGTGACCCCGATGCCGTGGCCACGGTCGATGGCGAACCGGTGACTCGCCAGCAGTTCGAGCAGGTCTATCGTCAGCAGGTCGATCAGCTCCAGCAGATGATGGGCGATCGCTTCGATCCTGCGCTGCTCGACAACCAGGCGGCACGCGCCGAGGTGCTGGAAGGGCTGATCAACCGCCAGGCGCTGTTCAACGAGGCCCGTCGTCAGCGGATCACGGTGACGCCGCCCGAGATCCAGAAAGCCATTCTGGAGAGCGTCGGTGACATGCGCGATGCCAACGGCAAGTTCGATGGCGAGCGCTACCGGATGGTGCTGGCCCAGAACGGGCTGACCCCCGAGCTGTTCGAGGCCCAGGTGGCGCAGGACCTGGCGCTCGGCTCGATGGAGAACGCGGTGACGCAATCGGTGATCGTGCCCGAGACGGTTCTGAGCGGTCTGTTCGAGTCGCAGGAAACCCGGCGCGCGGTGCGTACCGCGACGATCGCTCCCCGCAACCATGAGGCGGGCCTGTCGCCGTCGCCCGAGCAGCTGCAAGCCTATTACGACAGGAACCAGGCAGATTTCGAGTTGCCGGAGTCGGTGGATGTCAGCTATGTGCTGCTCAAGCGTGCCGATCTGCTGCCGGCCGATGCCCAGCCGTCGGAGGCCGAGCTGAAGGCTTATTACGAGAAGCACAGCAAGGACTACAACGAGCCGGAAGAGCGGGTGGCGAGCCACATCCTGCTGAAGCTGCCGGAAGGCGCCGATGAGGCCAAGAAAGCCGAGGTGCGCAAACGTGCCGAGTCGCTGCTGGCCGAGGCCAAGGCCAAGCCCGACAGCTTTGCCGAGCTGGCTCGCAAGCATTCCGAAGATCCGGGCTCGGCCGCACAGGGCGGCGATCTGGGCGCCTTCGAGCGCGACACGATGGTCAAGCCTTTCTCGGACGCCGCTTTCGCGCTGACCGAACCGGGCTTCACCGAGGTGGTGGAGAGTGAGTATGGCTTCCACGTGATCCGCGTGACCGAGGTGAAGGGCACGGGCATCAAGCCCTTGGCCGAGGTGCGCGACGATCTGCTGAAGCGCTGGCGCGAGGACGAGACGGCACG
>JBHADS010000383.1:0-5220 GCA_041855185.1 Lautropia sp.
GGGAAGACCACAACATCGCGCAACGGCAACAGGGGCAATGACTGGGTGGAGATGGTGATATCGTTCATCAGTTTCCCGACAGTTTGCTAACCGCTGTGCCCGGACCCTTCCAGGTTCACAGGGGTCAGCATCCTTTCCGACATATGGGCTGTGCCTTTGTTTGCAAGATAGAAGAATACGCTGAACTTGCCCGGCTTTCCTAATGAAACCGTGTCCGACGGGGCGAATTGCGGCCCGGAAGATGTTCGGCCGCTGCTATCCGTCGGAAGGCAAGCAACGCGGCGCCGACAGTCGCCAACGTCCGACCCGGAAACGACGAAGGCGGCAGGCTGTGACACCCGCCGCCCCAGTCTGCGCCGGCACGCGGCGCCCTTCCGGCCAGGCGAAGCGCCGAACGTCGGGGGCTGCACCCCGGCGAAAGCGCGCCTCGATCAGTTGTTGCCGCCCGACACCTTCGAGGCTTCGCTGTAGATCAGCAACGGTTTGCTGCTGCCTTCGATGACGTTCTCGTCGACGACGACCTTCTCGACATGGCTCATGCCGGGCAGCTCATACATGATGTCGATCAGCGACTGCTCCAGGATCGAGCGCAGACCCCGGGCGCCGGCCTTGCGCTTGAGCGCCTGGCGGGCGATGGCCTTCAGGGCCGCGGGCCGTACATCCAGCTCGACCCCTTCCATCGAGAACAGCTTCTGGTACTGCTTGACCAGCGCGTTCTTCGGCTCGACCAGGATCTGCACCAGCGACTGCTCGTCCAGCTCGTCGAGCGAGGCCACCACCGGCAGACGCCCCACCAGCTCGGGAATCAGCCCGAACTTGATCAGGTCGTCCGGCTCGATGTCCTTGAACAGCTCGGACAGGCTGCGATCCGAGGCACCCTTGACCTGGGCGCCGAAGCCGATGCCCGAGCGCTCGGAACGGTCACGGATCACCTTGTCCATGCCATCGAAGGCACCGCCGCAGATGAACAGGATGTTGGTGGTGTCGACCTGCACGAAATCCTGGTTCGGATGCTTGCGCCCGCCCTGAGGCGGAATCGAGGCCACCGTACCCTCGATCAGCTTCAGCAGCGCCTGCTGCACGCCCTCGCCCGACACATCGCGGGTGATCGACGGGTTGTCGGCCTTGCGCGAGATCTTGTCGATCTCGTCGATGTAGACGATGCCGGTCTGGGCCTTCTCCACATCGTAGTTGCAGCCGACCAGCAGCTTCTGGATGATGCTCTCGACATCCTCGCCGACATAGCCGGCCTCGGTCAGCGTGGTGGCATCGGCCATCACGAAGGGCACGTTCAAGAGCCGCGCCAGCGTCTGGGCCAGCAGCGTCTTGCCCGAGCCGGTGGGGCCCACCAGCAGGATGTTGCTCTTGGTCAGCTCGACATCATCCTTGCCGCCCTGATGGCGCAGACGCTTGTAATGGTTGTAGACCGCGACCGACAGAATCCGCTTCGCCCGCTCCTGACCGATCACGTACTGATCGAGGATGCCGGAGATCTCGGACGGAATCGGCAGATCGGAGGCCGTCGTGCCGGGTGTGCCGAGCTGCACGTCGTCACGGATGATGTTGTTGCACAGATCGATGCACTCGTCGCAGATATAGACCGACGGACCCGCGATCAGTTTGCGCGTCTCCTGCTGACTCTTTCCGCAGAAAGAGCAGTAAAGCTGTTTTTCGTTGGAACCCACTTTCTCTGACATAGAACTTCTCCGGGCGATGACAGCCGTCGGGATGGATGCTTCTGCCGCCTGCGCCCAGCGGCCGGGCCATCGACGGCGGATGTACCGCCTGCCTTCGGCTTGGCTGCCGGGCGCAACCGGCGGCACCTTTCAGCCACCGGCGAAAGGCGCCCGGACTGCTTCAGGCTTTTTCCTTCTCACCACCGTCTGAACGGTTGCTGATGACCTTGTCGACCAGACCGTAGGCCATCGCCTCGTCGGCCGACATGAAATTGTCGCGTTCGGTATCACGCTCGACCTGCTCCAGCGGCTGTCCGGTCCGATCGGCCAGGATCTGGTTCAGACGCTTGCGCAGATAGATGATTTCCTTGGCGTGGATCTCGATATCGGACGCCTGACCCTGCGCACCGCCCGAGGGCTGGTGAATCATGATGCGCGAGTTGGGCAGCGAATAGCGCTTGCCCTTGGCACCTGCCGCCAGCAGGAACGCGCCCATGCTGGCCGCGAAACCGATGCACAGCGTCGAGACATCCGGCTTGACGAACTGCATGGTATCGAAAATGCCCAGACCGGCGGACACAGAACCCCCCGGCGAGTTGATATAGAAATGAATATCCTTATCCGGATTTTCACTTTCCAGATACAGCATCTGCGCCACGGCCAGATTGGCCGACTGGTCCATCACCGGACCAACCAGGAACACCACCCGCTCGCGCAGCAGACGCGAATAGATGTCGTAGGCACGCTCGCCGCGGCCACTCTGTTCGATCACGATCGGCACCATGCCCAGGCCCTGCGGGCTTTGCGCGATGGCCTGCGGCGCGAAAGGATCGACCGGCTGCGACAGGTGCAGATTGACCTGATCTTCGATCAAGCTGTTGAACGTCATGAAAACTACCTCGCGGATGACGCAAGTTGTGAGGAGCGGGCATCGGCCGGGGCGACGGCCCCGATGCCGATGAGAGGCTGATACGGAAACGGTGACGCTCCGGTCGCGCTCCCATCGATAGGGCGCGCGGAGCCGCCGGACACGCCCTTCGGCGGCGACGAGCCCCGGGAAGCATCACCGTGCAGCGACCGCCGGCTGCGCGGACGCAACCGGACGAAGGCCGATGGTCGGGAATCAGGCAACGCCTTTCATCAGCTCGTCGAAGCCCAGTTCACGCTCGGTGACCTTGGCCTTGGACAGCAGCCACTCGACCACGTTCTGCTCGACCACCAGCGCCTCGACCTCGGCCAGACGATCGCGGTCGCTGAAGTACCAGCGGATCACTTCCGCCGGGTTCTCGTAGGTGGAGGCAAACAGTTCGATCTGCTTGCGGATCTGCTCGGGCTTGGCCTGCAGCGCATTCTCGCGCACCACTTCCGAGACGATCAGACCCAGACGCACGCGACGGGTGGCCTGCTCGTTGAAGATGTTGGCAGGTACCGCCGGCGCCTTGCTCAGATCGATGCCGCGCATCTGCATGTCCTCGCGCATCCGCGCGGCCAGCGCCTCGGCTTCCTGATTGATCAGCGCCTTCGGCAGCTCGATCTCGGCCAGCGAGACGATCTTGTCCATCACCGCCGTCTTGGTGCGGGCCTGCACGCGCTGCAGTACCTCACGCTCGAGATTGCTGCGCACATCGGCACGGAACTTCTCGACATCGCCATCTTCCTGACCCATCTGGCGCACGAAGTCGGCATCGACCTCGGGCAGCTCGGGCGCCTCGATCTTCTTGATCGTGACCTCGAACTGGGCTGTCTTGCCAGCCAGCTCCTTGGCGTTGTAGTCCTCGGGGAAGGCCACGTCGAACTTGGCGACCTCGCCGGCGGCCTTGCCCAGCACGCCTGCCTCGAAATCGGGCAGCATCATGCCCTCGCCCAGCACCATCGAGAAGCCCTCGGCGGTGCCGCCCGGGAAGGCGACATCATCCAGCTTGCCCACGAAGTCGATGGTGGCACGATCGCCCTTCTCGCCAGCGCGCTGGACTTCGTTCCATTTGGTGCGCTGCTTGCGCAGCACGTCGATGGTGCGCTCCAGGGCGCCATCGTCGACCTCGGCCACGAAGCGCTCGACCTCGATGACGGTCGGGTCGCCCAGGCTCACCTCGGGATAGACCTCGAAGGTGGCGATGAATTCGGTGCCGTCCTCATTGCCCTCCTTGGGAGCGAGCTCGGGCTGGCCGGCCACACGCAGGCTGTGCTCCTGCACGGCGTCGCTGAAAGCCTTGGACAGCGCATCGCCCAGCGCTTCGCTGTGCGCCTGCGGGCCATAGCTCTGCTCGATCATCTTGAGCGGTACTTTGCCTGGCCGAAACCCTGGCATCCGGATGGTTTTTGCCATCGAGCGCAGACGCTCCTGGACTTTGGACGCGATGTCGGCCGGGTTTACTGAGATCGTCAGCCGGCGATCCAGAGTGCCGGTTGTTTCAAGCTGGGATGCCATCCGTTGTTGATTTCCGTTCTGTTGTTGATGTGATGAATACAAGGACAAAGGGGACATGGTGCGGCTGAAAGGACTCGAACCTTCACACCTCTCGGCGCCAGAACCTAAATCTGGTGCGTCTACCAATTTCGCCACAGCCGCATGGGTTGCCTGCCCGTTGCCCTGAGAAAAACACAGATTCTATCTGAAGCCGCGGGAACTCAGCCCACCCGGACGAAATCCCGTTGCGGCATGGTCGTGCCGGGTGCCGGGCGCCCCGCTGCCCGGGGCTCCTGAGGGGCTCTCCAGCCCCCTTCATCGCCGGTGGCGATCCCCCCGGCGGACAGCTTTCCATCCCTGCCGCATGAAATTTCGGAGGCAGGTGCATCGTCGCTGCTATTCCGACGCTCTCGTAGTCCCCATGTATTCCCATGTTTCGCTTTCATTACAATCGAGGATTCTGCCCACGAAACGCCTCTGTTCACGACAGCGCACGATGACCGAATCCAAACCCTGGCACGGGGTCGAGCATCAGGAGAACTTTCCGGTGGGGTCGTGGCTGGTTCCAGCCCGGCTGCGCCCTGCGATGCTGGCGATCTACCACTTTGCCCGCCATGCCGACGACCTGGCCGACGAAGGCGACGCCTCCCCGGCCGAGCGCGATGCCGCGCTGCGCGCGCTGGATGAAGCCATCTGCCGCGCCGAGGCGGGCGAGCGGACACAGGTGCCCGTGGTCGACGGACTGATCGAACCGGTCCGCCGGCACGGGTTGCACTGGCAGTATTTCCGGGATCTGATCGATGCCTTCCGACAGGATCTGCACGTCAGCCGCTACGCCGACACCGCCGCGGTGCTCGACTACAGCCGTCGCTCGGCCGATCCGGTGGGCCGGCTGGTGCTGCAGTTGTTCGGCGCCCACGACGACGCGCGCAATCTGCGCGCCTCGGACGCCATCTGCAGTGCTTTGCAGCGCATCAACTTCCTGCAGGATATCGGCATCGATGCCCGCAAGAACCGCGTCTATCTGCCCCAGACCGTGCTCGCCCAGGCCGGCACCGATGCCGAAACACTGCTGCGGGAGGCTCTGGCCGGCCGGCTCGGGCCGCAGGCGCGTCAGGCGGTGGCGCTCGAATGGCA
>JBHADS010000384.1:0-2920 GCA_041855185.1 Lautropia sp.
ACCATCGGCAAGCTCAACCCCTTCATCGGCTTCATCGCCGGCATCAAGGCCTTCACCGCCGCCGTGCTCGGCGGCATCGGCAGCATCCCCGGCGCCATGCTGGGCGGGGTGCTGCTCGGGCTGTCCGAGACCTTCGCCGCCGCCTACATCTCGTCGCAGTACAAGGACATCGTCGCCTTCAGCCTGCTGGTGCTGATCCTGCTGTTCCGGCCCAGTGGCCTGCTCGGCAAGCCCGAAGTGGAGAAAGTCTGATGAGCGCGCTGCTGAAGAACGCCCTGATCGCCGCCCTGGTGACAGCGGGGCTGACTATCCCCGTGCTTGGCCTGCAGCTGGTGCGCGAAGGCGCGCAGAACCGGCTGGAAACCCATTGGCCGTGGGTGCTGATCGCCTGCGCCACCGTCTTCGCGGTGCAACTGCTGCGACCGGCCTTCGCCCGCCTGTTCCAAAGCCTGCGCGTGCCCACCGTCGGCTCGCTGCGCTTCGACCACCGCTCCACCAAGGCCCAGCGCTGGCTGATCCTGCTGCTGGTGCTCGTCGCCATCGCCTGGCCCTTCTTCGGCTCGCGCAACCAGGTCGACATCGCCACCGTGGTGCTGATCTACGTGATGCTGGCCCTGGGCCTGAACATCGTCGTCGGCTTCGCCGGCCTGCTCGACCTCGGCTTCGTCGGCTTCTACGCCGTCGGCGCCTACACCTACGCCCTGCTCTACCACTGGGCCGGCTGGAGCTTCTGGGAAGCCCTGCCGCTGTCCGGTGCGATGGCCGCCCTGTTCGGATTCCTGCTCGGCTTCCCGGTGCTGCGGCTGCGCGGCGACTACCTCGCCATCGTCACCCTCGGCTTCGGCGAGATCATCCGCCTGCTGCTGATCAACCTGACCGACTGGACCGGTGGCCCCGACGGCATCTCCGGCATCCCCAAACCGACCGTGTTCGGCTACGAAATGGCCCGCCGCGCCAGCGAGCCCGGCACCGAGACCTTCCACCAGATGATGGGCTGGACCTTCTCGAACCAGCACATGGTGATCTATCTGTACCTGATGGCCCTGGCGCTGGCGCTGCTGACGCTGTTCGTCTCCAACCGCCTGATCCGGATGCCGGTGGGGCGCGCCTGGGAGGCGCTGCGCGAAGACGAGATCGCCTGCCGCTCGCTGGGTCTGAACCCCACCCGCATCAAGCTCTCGGCCTTCACCCTCGGCGCGATGTTCGCCGGATTCGGCGGCGCCTTCTTCGCCGCCCGCCAGGGTCTGGTCAACCCCGAGTCCTTCACCTTCATCGAATCGGCCCTGATCCTCGCCATCGTCGTGCTCGGCGGCATGGGCTCGCAGCTCGGCGTCATCCTGGCCGCCATCATCCTGACCGTGCTGCCCGAGATCGCCCGCGAATTCTCCGAATACCGGATGCTGCTCTTCGGTCTGGTGATGGTGCTGATGATGATCTGGCGCCCCGAAGGTCTGCTGCCCGTCAAGCGCCCCCATGTGGCGCTCGACGACCGGAGGACGTGATGGCATCGCGCCCTGTCCGGCCTCCCGTGCCGAGTGGCCGGCTTCGCCGCCCTGCAGCCGGCCCCGGCCCTCGTCCTTTCGCCCCAACCCATGTCACCAGGAAAGACCCCCGTCATGGCTGACGCCGCGAAACGCCCCCCTCTGCTCACCGTCGACGCGCTCACCATGCGCTTCGGCGGCCTGCTCGCCGTCGATTCGGTCTCGCTGGAGCTGGGCGCCGATGAGATCTTCGCGATCATCGGCCCCAACGGCGCCGGCAAGACCACCGTCTTCAACTGCATCAGCGGCTTCTACCGCCCCACCTCGGGCAGCATCCAGCTCGAAGGCCGGGAGATCGCCGGTCGGCCCAGCCACCAGGTGGCCCGGCACGGCCTCGTGCGCACCTTCCAGAACGTGCGCCTGTTCAAACAGCTGACGGTGCTGGAGAACCTGCTGGTGGCCCAGCACACCCAGGTGCACAGCGGCCTGCTGGCCGGCCTGCTGCGCCTGCCCTCCTACCGGCGCGCCGAAGCCGAGGCCATCGAACGTGCCGCCTTCTGGCTCGACTTCATGGACCTGCGCACCTATGCCAACCGCGAAGCCGGCAACCTCGCCTACGGCCACCAGCGGCGGCTCGAAATCGCCCGCTGCATGATCACCCAGCCGCGCATCCTGATGCTGGACGAACCCGCCGCCGGCCTGAACCCCCAGGAAAAAGTCGACCTGCAGCACCTGATCCGCCGCCTGCGCGACGAATTCACGGTCGCCGTGCTGCTGATCGAACACGACATGAAACTGGTGATGGGCGTCTCCGAGCGCATCCTGGTGATGGAACACGGCAAACCGATCATGACCGGCACCCCCGACGCCGTGCGCACCGACGAGCGCGTCATCAAAGCCTATCTGGGAGAAGCCTGATGACAATCTCCTCTCGCCCCCTCATCCGTCGGAGCGGAACAATGGCATTGCGCTCCGCCGCGATGAAAACCACCGATGCAGCGCCGCCGCAAAGCGAAATCCCCAAAGGATTTCGTCAGGCAGCCAGACACCCGAATCGCTGACCGGAAAGCACACCATGACATCCACTTCCAACGCCACCACCGGTACAGCAGCCCCCTCGATGCTCCACCTCGAAGGCGTCAGCACCTTCTACGGCCCCATCCAGGCACTGCACAACGTCAGCCTCGACGTGCGCCAGGGCGAAATCGTCACCCTGATCGGCAGCAACGGCGCCGGCAAGACCACCCTGCTGATGACCGTCTGCGGCAACCCCCGCGCAGCCAGCGGCCGCATCCTCTTCGAAGGCCAGGACATCACCCGGCGCGACACCCACCTGACGATGCGCAACGGCATCGCCATCTCCCCCGAAGGCCGGCGCGTCTTCGCCGACATGAGCGTCGAAGAGAACCTCCAGATGGGCGGCTTCTTCCTCGACCGCG
>JBHADS010000385.1:0-5110 GCA_041855185.1 Lautropia sp.
CCGCACTGCTAGAATGGCTTATCGCTGAACTCGACGCTTCCCGATCATCATGATGCCCCTCGACATTCTGGTCTGCCCGCTGTGCAAAGGACCGCTCGAACACGACCGGCAACGGCAGACCCTGAACTGCAAGGCCGATCAGCTGGCTTTCCCGATCCGTGACGGGGTGCCGGTCATGATCGAAAGCGAGGCACTGCCCCTGTCGGCCGCGCCGGCCGGCGCTGGCCGCCCCGAGGGAGCCAGCCAAGGCTGAGGCTTGCACGAGCCGCGGCCCGCATTCCCGAGCGAGCCCACGCCCCTGCCTGCCGCCCCGCGCTGAGCTGGCGGCACGACCGGCCCGTTCGAGCGGGAGGCAGCCCGATCGGCAGCATATTCCTTTTCACAGGCGCCCACTCCGATGTCTGCAATCACCACCCCCTTTGCCGTCCTGATTCCTGCCCGGCTCGAATCCACCCGCCTGCCCAACAAGGCACTGGCGGACATCGGCGGGATTCCGATGGTGATCCGTGCCGCCAATCAGGCGCGGCAGTCGGCGGCCACCCTGGTCGCCATCGCTACCGACAGCGCCGAGATCGCTGCCGTGGCCAAGGACCACGGGCACGAGGTGGTGATGACCCGCAGTGACCACGCCTCGGGCACCGAGCGTCTGGCCGAGGCGGTGCAGAAGCTCGAACTGCCCGACGAGCGCATCGTCGTCAACGTGCAGGGCGACGAACCGGAAATGCCGCCCGCACTGATCGATGCGCTGGCCGGACGCCTGGCGCAGGACACCTACTACCCGATGGCAACCGCCGCCCACCCGGTGCAGAGCACCGAGGACTGGCTGAACCCGAACGTCGTCAAGGTGGTGGCCGACCACGACAACCGCGCCCTGCTGTTCTCGCGCGCGCCCATTCCCTGGAACCGCAAGCATCTCGATCTGCGGGAGGGGCAGGAGGAAGCGCGCGTCGAAGCCTTCAACGAGACCCGCCCGCTGCGCCACATCGGCATCTATGCCTATCGGGCCGGCTTCCTGTCGCATTACGCCAGCCTGTCGGTCTGCCGGCTCGAACAGATCGAATCCCTCGAACAGCTGCGGGTGCTCTACCACGGCCACCCGATCAAGCTGCTGATCACCGATCAGGCGCCTCCGGCCGGCATCGACACCCCCGAAGACCTGGCGGCCATCCGCCAGCGCTACGGTCAGGGCGGCTGAGGCGAGCAAGCCCACAGGCACGGTCGCCCAACCGTGCCGATGCACCCGGCCCAGGGTTTTCCTGTCCGCCGCCGACGCCCCGGCGCGGCAGGCGCTAGAATCACGGCTTGCGGCCCTTGCTCCCGTATCGCGCCACCCTCGGCCGGTCTGACTGTGCACGCAGCGCCTGGCGGTCCTGCCGCCCTGCACGACTCAGGCGCCGTGCCACAGGCCATCCACCGCAGCCTGCCGCTGGCTGCAGACCGCGCCCGGCACCCGATGGCTGGTACGATGCTGACCACGGCCGCCCGTGGTTGATGATCCATTTTGAACAGGAAACCCCATGCGATTGATTCTTCTTGGCCCTCCCGGCGCTGGCAAGGGCACTCAGGCCAACTACATCAAAACCCAATTCAACATTCCGCAGATCTCGACCGGCGACATGCTCCGTGCCGCCATCCAGGCCGGCACCGAACTGGGTCTGGCAGCCAAGAAGGTGATGGACGAGGGCAAGCTGGTCTCGGACGAGATCATCATCGGTCTCGTCAAGGACCGTCTGCAGCAGCCCGACTGTCAGAACGGCTACCTGTTCGACGGCTTTCCGCGCACCATCCCGCAGGCCGAAGCCCTGCGCAGCGCCGGCATTCCGATCGAGCATGTGGTGGAACTGAGCGTGCCCGACAGCGAAATCATCGAGCGGATGAGCGGGCGTCGCGTGCACCAGCCCAGCGGCCGCAGCTACCACATCCGCTTCAATCCGCCCAAGGTCGAAGGCAAGGACGATGTCACCGGCGAGCCGCTGACCCAGCGCGACGATGACCGCGAGGAAGTCGTGCGCAAGCGTCTGGAGGTCTACCAGAGCCAGACCCGGCCGCTGGTCGACTACTACCAGAAATGGGCGGCCACCGGCGATCCCAAAGCCCCGGTCTATCACAGCCTGCCCGGCGTCGGTTCGGTCGAGGACATCCGCGACGCCATCTTCAAGGCACTGGGCGCCTGAGCCTGAACGCGGTCTGAGCGCGGCCTCGCCTCATCACCGGGTCAGGCCGTGTCTGGCCGATGCCCAGCAGGCACCGGCACCAGCGACATATCTCCTGTAGCCGTCTCCATGCGACCGCCGGCCACCGCACGGAGACTGCACCGGACACCCGCCGGAAACTCCTCGCCTGAGATCGATAGCGGTGAATCACCGCAGGACAGACAGCCCTGCGGCCCTTGGCTGAGCAGGATGTTCAGCCCTGCTCTGCCAGCCGCTTCTCCAGCCAGGCGGCCAGCGCCAGCAGCCCGGCATCGCCGTCGCGGCGCGCCACCACCTGCAGGCCGACCGGCATCCGGACCGAAGCCGCGCCATCGGCCTGCGGAAGCTCGACAAAGCCCGCCGGCAGGCTGATCGCCGGCACCCCGGCAAAGGAGAAGGGCAAGGTCTGGCCCAGCACCGCTTCCCGGACGCTCATCGTCCCGCGCGCCGTCTCGGCCTCCTGCTGGCCGCGCCGCGGGGTCACGATCGCCGTCGTCGGCAGGATCATCGCATCCACCCCGCGCAGCACCTCATCCAGATCCTGAATGAATCCGGCGCGGGCCTGCATGGCATTGATATAGTCCTGGGCCGGCAGCTGCTGGCCGAGCCGCAGCGGTCCCAACACCCCATCCGAGAAGCCCTCGCCGCCCGCCGCCAGACTGGCCCGATGCACCCAGGCCGCCTCGGCCCGCACGATCGGCGTGTAGTTGCGCCAGGCACGATCCATGTCCGCCGGCTCTGACTCGACCAGCTCTGCCACCGGCGCCAGGGAAGCCAGCAGCCGGTCGAAGTGCTCGCGCATCCCCGCATCCAGCCGCGAGGCCAACCACTGCCGTGGCACGCCCAGCCGGGGGCGACGTGCCACCCGTCCGTGGGCCAGCCCGAAACCGGACAGCACCTGATAGACCAGCGCCGCGTCCTCGACCGAGCGGGTCAGCGGGCCGGCGTGATCGCAGGTCCACGACAAGGGCAGCGCCCCCTGCAACGAAACATGGCCCCAGGTCGGCTTGAAGCCGACCACGCCGCAGAAGGCCGCCGGAATCCGGATCGAACCACCGGTATCGCTGCCGATCGACACGCTGCCCAGGCCGGTGGCCACCGCCACCCCCGAACCACTCGACGAGCCGCCGGACTGACGGGCCGGATCGAAGGGATTGCAGACATCCCCGGTCCAGACATTCTCGCCCGTCGCGCCCAGCGCAATCTCGTGCATATGGGTCTTGGCAAACACCAGCGCACCGGCGGCCTCCAGCCGCTGCACCACCGCGGCCGAGGCCGCCGGCATCCCGGGCAGCGCCGCCTGTGTCCCGGCGCGCATCGGCGCACCGGCCAGCTGGAACAGATCCTTCACACTGATCCAGGTGCCCAGCAGGGGTTTGCCCACGGCCACCCGCTCGTCCCGCTGCAGGGCGGCGGTCAACGCCTGCGCCTGCTGCCGCGCCCGCGCCCAGTCGACCCAGGCCAGCGGATTCAGCGCCTGAACGGCCGCAGCCCGCGCTTCGAGCCAGGCCACTTCCTCATCCAGCGAGCGTTCCCCGGCCAGCAAGCGATGCACCTGCTGACGGATCGGCACAAGCTCGGGCATCTGCTCGGACATATGCATAAACCTCCTGATTTCCTGTTGGTTGCCAAGCGCCACTGAACACCGCCCATCCCCCTCCGCCACCCGCCGCCGGACAGCGCCCGGCTTGGACGGGAACAACAGGATGAGCCCTGCACCCGGAGCACCCGAGCGCACCCGCACGGCCTCCCGCACATGCCGCGAAGCACCGCTGAAGCGGCTGGGCAACGCAGCCCTGTGCACCCGGCGGGGCTTTCGCCGGGACGAATCCATGCATGACACGCCAGGCGCATGGATGGATGAGCGGCGACAACAGCGCTATTATGAATACTCTTTGTAGGATTTCGATCGATGAAAAACCAGCCGCCTCATCGTGCACTGAATACTGGCAAGATCCGTTCGGCCGCCTACGACGAAAACCGGCAAACCCTGGAAATCGCTTTTCATGAGGGACTGTTGCGCAGCTATCGCAGTCTGCCGGCCGAAGTCGCACGCCGATTCTTCGCCTCGCCCAACCCCAGCAGCTTCTGGGAAGACCGGATCGCCGAGGAATACCCGATGACCCAGACCCGGATGACGGCGCCGCCGCCCGTGATGGAAGATGCCCGGGCAGACACGCTGCAGCAGCTCAACGACCTGTTCCAGCGCCCGGACCCGTCCTGAACCCCCGCGCCTGAACCCATTTCCTCATGCTGCAACTGCCCCTTGGCTTCAGACTCGGTGAAGGCCAGCTTTCCGCGCCCGAATCCGAGCGTGTGATCCACCTGTTTCAAGGCAACCAACTGGTCCAACGGGTCGACGGGCCGCTGGCCTCGCTCGAACGCGAATACGCCCCGCTGCTCGACAGCTACCACGGCTGCGAGATCATCGGCCGATACGATGGCAAGATCCACATCGCGCTGGCGCTGCCGCCCGACCTGTCCGCCTCGGGGCTGCCCGAGGGCTGGCAGGCGCGTGATCTGCGCGGCTGGTTCGGCGTGCTGCCCGAAACCCATCTGGCAATCGCGCTGCAAGGCAGCCAATTGCTGTCCTGGGCGCAGACCCACCGCTTCTGCGGGGTCTGCGGCAGCCCCACCTTCCGCCTCGTGCACGAGCGGGCCATGCGCTGCAGCCGCTGCGCCCACACCACCTATCCGCGCATCTGCCCCGCCATGATGGTGCTGATCACCCGTGGTCGACAGATGCTGCTGGCCCACGGCCTGCAGTTTCCGCCCGGACGCTACAGCGCACTGGCAGGCTTTCTCGAAGCCGGCGAGACCATCGAGGCCGCGGTGCACCGCGAAGTCCACGAGGAGGTCGGCCTGCGCGTGCACAAGCTGCGCTACTTCGGCAGCCAGAGCTGGCCCTTCCCCAACTC
>JBHADS010000386.1:0-4447 GCA_041855185.1 Lautropia sp.
ATCAGCGCCGTCCATCGAGTTTGCCATCCCAGACCCCCGGAAACTCCTGGGCCACGGTGATGCCATCCGGCTCGCCGATGTCCAGGAAACGCCCCTGCGGGAAGAATACGCTGTCCACGTGCAGGCCGGCACGGATGGCCGCTGCGATGACGGCGCCGACCGGCCACTCCGGCGCCTTGGCCGCCGGGTTCTCGTGAACGAAGACCTCGGCCCGGGCACCCAGCCGCCGGCACTCCTCGGCCAGAAAGGCGGTGAAGCGCGCATTCCAGACCGCGAACATCCAGCAGGTGTAATGGTCGGGGCGGATCGGGCGCTCCTCCTTGGTTTCGAGCTTGCGCACCCGGCCGTCCTCATCGACCGTGATCACATCGCCGGGCTCGCGCGCCGTGGCATTGAACAGACCGAGCACCACATCGGCGCCGGTCTCCTGCTTGCGCGCCAGCAGCGGCGTGAAGGAGTCGACCGGATCGATCAGGATGTCGGGAAAGCCGAAGACCACGTCCGCATTGCCGATGAAGGGCACGGCCTGCGCCAGCGAGAACGGCGGCCCCCAGGGCGCCCCCACATGCAGATAGGCGCAATCGATGCCCAGACGGCTGCCATCGCCATAGTAGTCGGCGATGTCCCACTTGCCGGGCCGCACGATGAAGAAGATCTGTCTCGCTCCGGCCAGCCGCATCCGGTCCACCAGATACTGCGACACCGGCTTCGGCTTGCGATCGGCGCCCTCGGCCGCGCGCTGATAGCCCACCGGCACCAGCTCCTTGCTGAAAGGCAGCGGCGCCAGCCGTGTTCCCCGCCCGGCAGCGGGGATCAGCCCCACCAGCGGCACCCCGCCCTCGGGGGCGGCGGGCGTCGTGGCCGGCCGGCCACTCGTGTGTTGTTTATATGTTTCCATGTTGATACATGACGAGAAATTGCGACACAAAAGAGAGACAATCCTCTCAACGGCCAGTCGATGAACCTGAATCGACCGTTCATCGGTCCTGACGTGGTTGCAGGCGATTTTTCCAGAAAAATCAATCCACTGAGGTTTTTCATTCCAGGTGGCCCCACAATCCTCCGCCCCGGCCCCCAGAGTGAATTGGGAAAATGTTCACGATACACCCTCGCGGGTGTCGCCAGCCATGTTGCCAGATGCACCACCCCGATCCTGCCACAGCGCCGCCCCTGCGCGCCGGGCTCCTGCGGCCACCGGGCTGAAGGCTGCCTTGCTGCTGGGTCTGGCCTCGCTGGCGGGCTGGTCGCTTCCCAGCCACGCGGCCGACGAAACGCTCCAGACCTATCAGCAAGCCTCGCTGTCCTTCATCGAACACACCCAGAACAGCATTCACGCCCATCAGGCTCAGATCCGCAGCCGCCAGGAGCGCCTGAGCCGGTCCAGCAGCCGCGACATCCCGCGCTTCCAGAACCTGCTGGAGCTGAGTGACCGGCGCAGCAGCATTCCCTTGCGGCAGCGCGCGGGCATCCAGCCCGCCGCCGCCCGGCTGCTGAACAGCGCCCCCGGCAAGACCAATGTCTATGTGCGCGGCACGCTGCACAGCATCAGCAACACCTCGGGGCTGGGACTGAGCACCCCGGGCACCATCATCGGCAGCGACCAGCAGCTCAACGAGGACATGGCGATCGGTTTTGCCGCCGGGCGGATCTCCACGGTCAAGTCCTCGGGCACCGTGCTGTCGGCCTACGTCTCGATCAAGCCGCTGCGCGCCTGGATGATGGACCTGAGCGTCTCGCTGGGCACCCACCGCGCCCGCACCGATTTTCTGCAGGGCTACGCCAGCACGTCGGGTATCCAGGGCACCTCGCGTGCGCTGAGCCTGTCGATCAACCGGCTGCCACGCACGCTCTACGGCTGGACGCTGTCGCCCTACAGCCGCTACGACCTGATCGCCACCGAAGTCGATTCCCACGCCCAGAACGGCCAGAGCTGGCACGGCAGCCAGGCCCAGTCCAGCCTGTCCTTCGGCAGCATTCTCGAAACCGACTGGTTCGGCCTGCTCGGCGCGGTGCGTCCGCGTCTGCAACTGGAGCTGCGCCACCAGATCACCGATGGCAGCGGCCTGATCAGCATCCGCCAGAAGACCAACGGCATGATCGGCCTGGGACTGACCTCGCGCGTCTCGCGCGACATGGCAACCTTTGCCGAGAGCCGCTACGCCGCCCAGTCGGGCAACGCCAACCCCGAAAGCCTGCTGATGCTGGGCGTGCGGCTGTTCTTCTGACCGTCCCCAGGAAAGCCGGCGAGCCGCCCGCGGCGGTTCCGGCCGCCGGGGTGACGCAGCGATCCCGGCCACCGGGTGAGGCGGCGCGCAGCGGCGGACCGAGGCGCGCCGTGGCGGCTCAGTCGTCCCGCTCGGCCAGCTCCTCCGGCGTCACATCGAAGACCTTGCGCAGATACTGCAGATACTCGGCATCGGTGGACATGATCTTGGCCGGCGAATCCGACAGCTTGGCCACCGGCTGACCATTGCAGCGCACCATCTTGATCACGATCTGCAGCGGCGTGTAGCCCAGATCGTTGGTCAGATTGGTGCCGATGCCGAAGGCGACGATCGCCCGGTGCCGGAAGCGCAGATACAGCTCCTTCATCAGCTCGAAGGTCAGCGAATCCGAGAACACCAGCGTCTTGGAGGCCGGATCGACCCGGTTGGCCGCGTAATGGGCGATCATCCGCTCGCCCCACTCGAAGGGATCGCCGGAATCGTGGCGGGCACCGTCGAAGAGCTTGCAGAAGTACATGTCGAAATCGCGCAGGAAGGCGTCCAGCCCGTAGACATCGGCCAGCGCGATGCCCAGATCGCCCCGATACTCGCGCGCCCAGGTCTCGAAACCGTAGATCTGCGAATCCCGCAGCCGGGGTCCGAGCGCCTGACAGGCTTGCAGATACTCGTGCGCCATCGTGCCCAGCGGCACCAGGCCGTGCTTCATCGCCAGGTGGACGTTCGAGGTGCCCGCAAAGGCATCACCGAGCCGCGACTTGCAGGCCTGCAGCACCTCCTCGTGCCAATGCGCCGAGAAACGCCGCCGGGTGCCGTAGTCGGCGATGCGGATGCCCTCCATCTCGGGATCGTCGACGATCATCGCGATCTTCTCGTCCAGACGCCGACGCCCTTCCGCGTAGTCGGGATGCGGGGCGTGATGGCGGAAATACAGCTCGTTGACGATGGCCAGCACCGGAATCTCGAACAGGATGGTGTGCAGCCACGGCCCCTTGATGACGATATCGATCTGCCCATCCCCCTGGGCCGACGGGCTCACCGTGATGTACTTGCGATTCATCTGGAACAGCCCCAGAAAATCGACGAAGTCACTCTTGATGAAACGGAAGCGCCGCAGATAGTTCAGCTCCTGCTCGCTGAAGCGCAGCGCGCAGAGGCTCTCGATCTCATGCTGGATCTCGTCGATCAGGTGCACCAGATCGACCCCCGGATTGCGGCACTTGAAGTGGTATTCCACCTGCGCCCCAGGGAAATGATGCAGTACGACCTGCATCATCGTGAACTTGTAAAGATCCGTATCCAGTAACGACGAAATGATCATGGTCCATGTTCCGTGAATTCCGCTTACCGTGCGGTCGGCAAACGGATAAAATACGGCGCTCCTTCTTCTTATGACGCCTCGCCGCTCACTGCAATGACCCACATCGTGCTTGAAAATTGCATCCTCTGCAAATACACCGACTGTGTCGATGTTTGTCCGGTGGATTGCTTCCGTGAAGGCCCAAACATGCTGGTCATCGATCCTGATGAGTGTATCGATTGCGCGGTCTGCGTGCCAGAATGCCCGGCCGAGGCTATTGTTGCAGAAGAGGATGTACCAGCCGACCAGATGGCGCTGATCGCGCTCAACGCCGAGAAAGCGCAGAACTGGCCGGCCATCACCCGCACCAAGGCCGCCCTGGCCGACGCCGACGACTGGAACGGCAAGCCGGGCAAGCTGCAGAAACTGGAGGGCTGAGCGCCTGCGGGCGGGGGGCATGGCGCGCGGAGCGCCCGGCCCAACGCCCGGCCCCTGTCCAGCGCCCGGTCTGCCCAGCGCCGCCAACCCGCCCCTGGGCCACACCCCGCGGCCACGGCTTCCCGGCTCGCCTGGGTGGTCCGAAGCCAGGAAGCGGCTGCGGTCAACACCACACAGCCGCAAAAATGCTGCCAATCAGGGGTCAATCCCACCCCCGGTTCACCAAGCCCAACAATCGGGCCCGGTGAATCTGCTATTTTGGCAGCGACCCGGCCTGCTGAACCGCCATCCAGCAGGCCGTGCGCTCTGGCTTCCGCAGCGGGCGCATTCGAGGCGCCCCCGCCACCCGCTGCCCAGCCTGAGGCCATACGCAGCGTATTGCCCCAGAATCACCCGAGAACGTCGATGCTCTATCAGATGCACGAGGCGCAGCGCGCCATCCTTGCCCCCTTGTCGGCCTGGGCCGAAGCCGTCGGCAAACTCTACG
>JBHADS010000387.1:0-2935 GCA_041855185.1 Lautropia sp.
CTGATGGTCGGCTATCTGAGCGTGGTGCGCCAACTCGCGCCCGACCCCCTCTACACGCCCTCGGCGCTGCCCGCCCCCGTCAAACCCGGCCAGAACCGCTTCAATCTCGAAGCCTTCATCGGCTGGGCGCGCAACCGGCAGGCGCTGCAGACGGTGCTGCTGATCGGCGTGCTCGGTCTGGCCATCGACTTCGCGGCCCTGTATCTGTCGGGCTTCCAGGCTTCCGTCGAGAAGCTGGTGGCCACGGTGCAGGCCACCAACAACCTCCCCAGCGACGAGAACCAGCTGGCCGAGATGCTGGCCCCTGTGGCCCAGTCGCTCTTCGTCTTTCTGGCAATCTCGCTGCCCTGCTACCTGTTTCTCTGGTATGCGCCGCTCTTTGCCGCGCTGCACCGGCTGCCGCTGCTCAAGAGCCTGGTGTTCAGTGTGGTCGCCGTCTGGCGCAATCTGTTCGCCTTCCTCGGCTATGCGATCAGCCTGGCGATCCTGGTGCTGGCGGCCGCCAGCCTGACACAACTGCTCGGCATGCTGCTGGGCGGCGATGGTGGCGGCTTCGGCCTGCAATCCCTGCTGCTCTTTCTGATGCTGCCCTTCCTGCTGGCCGTCATCGGCTGCTCGCAGTGGGCCTGCTATCTCGATACCATCGAAGTCGATCCACGCAGCGGCACGCCGCAACCCGATACCCCGGACATGCCCGGCTGAGCCCCTGCATCCACCGTGGCCATATGACCAACGGGTATCCTTGGCCCAAACCTTGGTCATGGCATAAACTCTGCTCCCTGCCTGCAGACGGCATTCCACGCCGCTGAAGTGCACGACACGGCCCCGAGAAGTGCCGATCGTCACTTCGCAGGCACTGGCAGTCCTTCGCTCTCGCTCGTTCTTGCGGCTTCTCACGGAGCCGCCGCGGCATCACGCCCCGTGCGTGCGCCGCCCAGCCCGTCGGATGGCTCCGCCCCTTCTGTCAGCCCCCGACGGGAAAACTGCCTCGTCCCACACGGGATGAGGGCCGCCCACCCCGCGTAGTCGGACTGTGCCCGTTCTTCCGTACACAGTCCGACTACGCACCGGGTGACTCCATGACGACCCTGAAGGCTTGATCCATGCGTGACCACACCGACAAGAAACCGGACGCTGCAACGAATCAACCGGCCCAACCCCATCCGAATCATCCCCAGCCGCGGCCAGGACTGAGCCCGACAGCCGCTGCGAGTCCTGCGCACCCCGCACCCAACCCGGCGGCCGAGCCGGACCCCGGCCCGTCCACCAGGACCAAAGACAAGAACAAGAAGAAAAAGCGCGCCGACGCCGAAGCGCCGCCTCCGGTGGTGATCCGCGCCGATGCCGACATCCTGGGCAGCAAGCGCGGGGTCGAGACCATGTTCCGCAACGTGTTCCGCTCGGAACTGGATCTGATCACCCTGGCCGCCACCAAGGCCAACATCATGATCTCGCTGAACGGGCTGATCGTGTCGGCGCTGATGATTTCCGGCGCCTTCATCTACGCGTCGTCGCCGAACTTCCTGGTGCCGGCCTACATCTTCATGTTCACGGCGGCCGGCTCCATTGCGTTTGCGCTGCTGTCGGCCTCGCCGGAACGCGCCGAGACCCCCCGCGCCCTGTGGCACTGGATCAAGGATGTATTCGCCGGACGGGCCCGGCTGCGCGACTTCCGCCACCGGGTCGTGCACCAGAAGGAGCAGTTCGTCGCCGGCGAGGCCAACATCCTGATCTTCAAGGACCGTGTGAAGCTGTCGCGCGAGGATTACTGGGAGCGGATGCTCAGCATGATCAACGACCGCGAACAGGTCTACTCCAAGATGAGCGAGCAGCTCTACTGGCTGGGTCTGATGGCCGATCGCAAGTTCCGTTACCTGAACATCTCGTATTCGATTTTCCGCTGGGGGCTGATGACCTCGGTGCTGGCCTTCATCGGCATCCGGCTGCTGCCCGGCAACGAGCCCCAGACCAGTCTGGCCAGCACGGTGCTGAACAGCCTCGGCATCCCGGTGGCCAGCGGCTCGGCGAACAGCGGCGAGCCCCAGAACTTCAAGAGCACCTACGAGCCCTCGTCGGTGCAGCAGCTCGACGACGGCCGCCTGCTGATCGTCGAGGATGAATCCCGCCGCGCCGTCAGCCTGCTGAAGATGGGTGAGGATGGCAATCTGGTCGAGGATGAGGATGTCGACGCCCGCCTGCTGGCCAGCTTCAAGCGCAAGCTCAACGACCTGGAGGCGCTGGCCCGCGACGATCAGGGCTACCTCTACGCGATCACCTCGCACTCGGTCAACAAGCAGGGCGAGCGCAACCCCGACCGCGAGCAACTGCTGCGCTTCCGGGTGATGGGCAACGATGCGCGTGAAGTGCAGCAGTACCCGCATCTGATCGACAAGCTCGTCGCCGACACCGTGCTGCAGCAGCGGATCGAAGCCCAGGGCGGTGCGAAGGTCGATTTCCGGGCCACCAACATCGAGGGAATGGTCTTCGATCCCGTCAACAAGCGCTTGCTGCTGGGCTTTCGTGAGCCGCTGGTCGCTGGCAAGAGCATGATCCTCGCCATCGGCAACCCGGAGGAGATGTTCCTGCAGGGCGCCGATCCGAAATTCGTCGACGTGATCCTGCTCGACATGAAAGGCGGTGGCATCCGCGGCATGGATTACGATCCGCGCGCGCGCACCTATCTGCTCACCAACGAGGTCCGCAACGCCAAGGGCAAGAACCGCTCGCAGCTCTGGACCTGGAACGGCGAGCGCACGAGTCCGGCGGTGCATGTGCCGATGCCGGCCTTCGAGCAGATGAAGAACGTCGAAGCCGTGGGGCTGGCCACCTTCGACGGCAAGCCCTACTACCTGTTCACCAGCGACGAAGGCGATGCCGCAGCCAATCTGACCGGCAAGTACCTGAAGCTGGACTACGAGAAGGGTCTGCCGAAGGC
>JBHADS010000388.1:0-4121 GCA_041855185.1 Lautropia sp.
CCTGTTCGTGGGGCGTCAGCGCTCGATCAAGGCGCTGGAAGCGGCCATGGAATCCGGCAAGAGCATCATGCTGGTGGCCCAACGGAACGGCTCCAAGGATGATCCTTCGGCCAATGATGTCTATGGCATCGGCTGCATCTCCAACATCCTGCAGTTGCTGAAGCTGCCCGATGGCACCGTGAAGGTGCTGATCGAAGGCATCAGCCGTGCACGTATCGAGGCCATCGATACCGAGGGCGAGTATTTCTCCTGTGCGCTCGAACGCATCGAGGGCGACATCGAACCGTCCTCCGAAACCGAGGCGCTGCGCCGCACCATCCTTGCCCAGTTCGAGCATTACGTCAAACTGAACAAGAAGGTGCCCTCCGAGATCCTGGCTTCGCTGAGCAGCATCGAGGAAGCCGGCCGGCTGGCGGACACCATCGCGGCCCATCTGCCGATCCGCATCGAGGAGAAGCAGCAGGTGCTGGAGACGCTGCCGGTGGCCGAGCGTCTGGAAAAGCTGCTGACCCAGATCGAGAACGAACTCGACATCCTGCAGGTCGAGAAGCGCATCCGTGGCCGCGTCAAGCGCCAGATGGAGAAAAGCCAGCGCGAGTATTACCTGAACGAGCAGGTCAAGGCGATCCAGAAGGAACTGGGCGAGGGCGAGGACGGCGCCGACTTCGAGGAAATCGAGAAGAAGATCAAGGCCGCCCGGATGCCGGAAGAAGCCCGCAAGAAAGCCGAGGCCGAGTTCCGCAAGCTGCGGCTGATGTCGCCGATGTCGGCCGAGGCCACGGTCGTGCGCAACTTCATCGACGTGCTGGTCAACCTGCCCTGGAAGAAGAAGAGCAAGATCAACAACGACCTGGTCAACGCCGAGGCGGTGCTGAACGAAGACCACTATGGTCTGGAAAAGGTCAAGGAACGGATTCTGGAATACCTTGCCGTGCAGCAGCGCGTCGACAAGGTGAAGGCGCCGATCCTGTGCCTGGTCGGACCCCCGGGGGTCGGCAAGACCTCGCTGGGGCAGTCGATCGCCCGTGCCACCAATCGCAAGTTCGTGCGGATGGCCTTGGGCGGGGTGCGCGACGAGGCCGAGATCCGTGGCCATCGCCGGACCTACATCGGCTCGATGCCGGGCAAGGTGCTGCAGAATCTGACCAAGGTCGGCGTGCGCAATCCGCTGTTCCTGCTCGATGAAGTCGACAAGATGGGCATGGATTTCCGGGGCGACCCGTCCAGCGCGCTGCTGGAGGTGCTCGATCCCGAACAGAACCATACCTTCGTCGATCACTACGTCGAGGTCGATTACGATCTGTCGGATGTGATGTTCGTGGCCACCGCCAACTCGTTGAACATCCCGCCGGCGCTGCTCGACCGGATGGAGGTGATCCGTCTGGCCGGCTACACCGAGGACGAGAAGGTCTCGATCGCCCAGCGCTATCTGCTGCCCAAGCAGGTCAAGAACAATGGCCTGAAGGAGGGCGAGCTGAAGATCGACGAGGCGGTGCTGCGCGACATCCTGCGCTACTACACGCGGGAAGCCGGCGTGCGCTCGCTCGAACGCGAACTCTCCAAGATCTGCCGCAAGGCGGTCAAGGCGCTGCTGCTCGACAAATCGAAACAGCAGATCGAGGTCACGACCGAGAATCTCGACAGCTTCCTCGGCGTGCGTCGCTACACCTTCGGCATTGCCGAGAAAGAGGATCAGGTCGGCCAGGTCACGGGTCTGGCCTGGACCGAGGTCGGGGGCGAGCTGCTGACCATCGAGGCGATCGCGGTGCCGGGCAAGGGCAAGACCACCACCACCGGCAAGCTCGGCGATGTGATGCAGGAATCGATCAAGGCCGCGCTGACCGTCGTGCGTCGTCGCGCCAGCCGCCTGGGCATCAAGCCGGATTTCCATGAGAAGCAGGACATCCACATCCACGTGCCCGAAGGCGCCACACCGAAGGACGGCCCCAGCGCCGGCATCGGCATGACGACCGCGCTGGTGTCGGTGCTGACCGGCATTCCGGTACGTGCCGATGTGGCGATGACCGGTGAGATCACGCTGCGCGGCGAGGTGCTGCCGATCGGTGGGCTGAAGGAGAAACTGCTGGCGGCCCAGCGGGGCGGCATCAAGCTGGTGCTGATCCCCGAGGAGAACGTCAAGGATCTGGCCGAGATTCCGGATACGGTGAAGAACAGCCTGGAGATCGTGCCGGTGAAGTGGATCGATCGGGTGCTGGAGCTGGCGCTGACCCGGATGCCGGAGCCGCTGCCCGAGGAAGCCGAAGCCTCGACGGCCACGCCGACGCCCAGCGCAGCCACGGCGCCTGCGGCCGGGGGCGGATTCATCGCCCACTGAGTCTTGCACCCATCCGCCGCCGGGCCCGTCCCGGCGCGCGTGAGAGGGATGGCCGTGCCGAACCCCGCGTTCTTCGGAGCGCGGGGTTTTTCTTTATGTCGCGCCGGGCAACAGGCAACAGGCAACAGGCAACGGGCAGCAGGGCAGTAGAAGAGCCGACGGGCCATTGTCGTGGCGGGGCATTGATGATCGGGGAAGTCGTGGCGAATGCGCGTCTTCCGGTGCTTTGGTAGCGAAATAGTTAACTTTGGTGACTCAGCAAAACATCTGCCACCACTTGTTTGACATCGTACCTTTTTCGGCTATACTGTCATCTTTAGCAGGAACGCTGACTTGGGTGCTTAGCTCAGTTGGTAGAGCGGCGCCCTTACAAGGCGTAGGTCGGGAGTTCGAGGCTCTCAGCACCCACCAAAAAAATTCTTGCTGAAAGGTGTTGATGACATAAAAAACTTATGTTATTATCACTAAATCGATTGAGGCAACGGAGCGGTAGTTCAGTTGGTTAGAATACCGGCCTGTCACGCCGGGGGTCGCGGGTTCGAGCCCCGTCCGCTCCGCCAACTTTCGATGATTGAATCCTCGGATTCGCAAAACAACCACCTTCGGGTGGTTTTTTTGTGCCCAAAACCATCCACAGGGCCACACGGGGCCGGAAAACTGCGCCAGAAACAAACAGGGCCGCCATGAAGGCAGCCCCGTGGTGTCAGGTCAGGTGTGCCAATCCGTGCAGGAGGTGCCCGGGGCGGCGCCATCAGGACCATCAAGGCAGCTGTGTCCGCGGGCCTGGGCTCGTTCCGAGAGAGAGGAAGAACGAAGCCAGGATGGGCATAGCTGAGGTCCGGGCGCTCGAAATTGACGGGCAGGGCATCGCCCAGAAAGCACATCGGGCAATGGAAATAGGCGTCTTCACCGCCCGCATTGGCCAGATCCGGGGCCGTGCCCCCGGCTTTCATGTCCGGGGAACTCTGTTCCATCCGGACCCAGATGACGCCGTGCACGGTGCAGACTTCGGTCAGGGCGGCCTCCTCGCCCTGATGGATCACGCTCATGGCAACCGCGGCCGGGTGTGTCACGGCAAACAGCATCACCAGCGCCAGACTGGCGCTGATGCAGCGGATGCGGCGGATGCGGCGTGAGAATCGGCTCATGGCTGTCTTCGGGTCCGTGCAGAAAGGACGCCGGCCGTCAGGGGTGAGGCCCGTCCAGGCTGTGCTGCCATGCGTGTCTCCGATGCTGCAATGCTTGGCCACCGGGAGATGCCCGGGCGCATGGCGTGCTCCCTGCCATTATGCCCAGCGATCAGCGGGCAGCATCTTGATGATTGTCATCATTGAAATCGTTCCTGCTGCGATCCCCGACCGAGTGGGGATGCTGCGCGGATGATGACCTGCCGACGGCGATCAGCGCCCGCCGGGCTCGGCGGTGGCCGGAGGCAGCCTGCCCGCCAGTACCCAGAGTCCGACGCCGACAAGCAGCCCCAGCAGATGCGCCCAGGCCAGGGTCTGGGCACTGTGGAAGACCTGGGGGGCGACGAAGGCCGACACCAGCGAGAAGATGCCCATCTGGATGAAGCTCTGCAGCGAGGCGGCCAGCCCCCGCATCTGCGGAAAGACCGACAGGGTAGCGACGGTCATGCTGGGCAGTGCCAGCGTCATGCCGAAGGTATAGAGTCCCAGGGGCAGCACCGCCAGCGGCACCTGGGGGGTTGTCAGGTGGGTGTAGACGAGGCTGATCGATGCGGCCAGCAGGCAGAGCGACAGTCCCGCCCAGGTCAGACGCTCGGGCG
>JBHADS010000389.1:0-8398 GCA_041855185.1 Lautropia sp.
GCCCGAACTCATTACTGCTGTTCATGACCCTTTTTTCCTGTCTGTTGCTGGGGCTGGCGATGTCGACCGACGCCTTCGCCGCGGCATTGGCCCGTGGCGCCGGCATGAGCTTCCGTCCGCGGCTGCTCGATGCCCTGGGCATCGGCCTCATCTTCGGGGTGGTCGAGGCGCTGACCCCGGTCATCGGCTGGGCGCTGGGCTCGGTGGCGGCTGGTCTGATCCAGGATTACGACCACTGGGTGGCCTTCCTGCTGCTGCTGGCCCTGGGGCTGCAGATGATCCGCAAGTCCCTTCAGGAGGATGAGTCGCCGCTATCGTCCGAGCGCACCGACACGGCGCAGCAGGCGCAGGACGGCGGAGCCGGGAAGGGCGCTGCCAGCGCCCACGCCCCACAGGCGGCGCGGAAATCGACGCCGGATGCGCCTGCCGGCCGGGCGCGTGTGGTGCTGCCGGCCGAGGTGTCCGGCACCGCGGCCGGCGCGGGAACCGTGGGCGATGGTCCTGGCCCGGCGCTGCCGCCCGGCGTGGCCTCCGCACGATCGAAGGGGTTGCTGGCAATTGCGATGACGGGGCTGGCCACCAGCATCGATGCGATGGCCGTCGGTGTTGGCCTGGCCTTCGTCGAGGTGAACATCGCTGTCGTCGCCGTCATCATCGGGCTGTGCACCTTCGTGATGGTCACGCTGGGTGTGATGGCGGGCCGGGTGCTGGGCACGGTGGTCGGCCGCCGGGCCGAGATGCTGGGTGGGCTGGTGCTGATCGCCGTCGGCTCCAGCATCCTGTACTCCCATCTGAGCGCGGCGGGGGGCTGATTCTCCGCGCGATTCTCCGTCCGGGGCGGACCCCTGCTCGACGGCCGCTCCGCGGTCGTTGGCCGATCCTCCGTCGGAGCTGATCTCCTGTTGTTGGCCGATCCTCCGGCGGAGGTTGATCACTGATCGTTGGCCAGTCCTCCGTCGGAGCGTGATCGCCGGTCGTTGGCCGATTCACGGTCGGGGGTTGATCCTTGGGCCGCTTGCGGGCCACGCGCCAGAGCCGGTGGCGGCGGGCAGCCCAGCCGATGCTCGATCTGGCGGGCGCAGGTGCGCAGCCGCTCGGCGACCGGGCTGTCCCAGTCCGGATCGAAATCCTCGTCGGTGCCGATGGCGGTGATGGCCAGTGCGAGCTGGCCGCTGGCGTCGTGCACCGGGGCGGAAAAAGCATGGATGCCGGGGATCGGGTTGCCGATGGCCCGGGCGAGCTGGCGTTCGCGGATTTCCTGCAGCCAGGCATCGGCCTGGGCGCGGGAGACGCTGCTGCGGTCCTGTCCGGTGGCTGCGGTCGGCCCCTGGTCGGCATGGCGGGCGTGCGCCAGCGCCGGCAGGCTGGGACGGGCTCCTTCCGCTGCGCCGGGCGCTTCGATTTCGCGTTCCAGCATGGGCTCGATGATGCGTGCCGGCATGAAGGCGGCAAACACGCGGCCGGTGGCCGACAGCAGCAGCGGCATCATCACCGTGCCGGGGCGCATGTTGACGTGGATCGGACGTGGACCTTCCTCGATGTGGACGACCGTCGGCCCGAAATTGCCCCAGACCGCCAGCGCGATGCTGGCCTGGATCTCGTCGGCCAGCAGTGCCGCCTCCTGGATGGCGATCCGGACCGGATCGAGTCCGCGCAGCGCCACCAGCCCCAGTTGCAGCGCGAAGGGGCCGAGCCGGTAGCGGCCGGTGAGCGCGTCCTGCTCGACCAGCCCGAGCTTGACGAAGCTGACCAGATAGGGGTGGGCCTTGGCCGCCGGCATGCCGGCCTTGGCGGCCAGATCCTTCAGCATCATCGGGCTGCCCTGCTGGGCCAGCGCCTGCAGCAATGTGCCGCCCACTTCGATCGATTGGATTCCGCGACGCTCGGCGCCGCGCGTATCAGTGCCGCCTGCTTCCGTTGCCGTTGTCATGCCTGTCCTGCTGTCCTTGCGCTTGTACTCGCTCGTTGCCGGCTGTCCGGGGCTGGGCGTGAGCCTCAGTCCCGAAGTAGAAATTATACAGTATCAAATGCATTGACTGATGATTAATTAGTTTCTAAGATGGCGATCAGACGAGTGCCAGCCCTGTGCCGCTGTGCCGGCAGGGCTTTCCTGCGGCCTGGCACTCCTGCGGCCTGGCACGGCACGCACCACCGCCATCACTACCGGAGACACATCACGATGAGCACGAAGAAATTCGCTTCCCAGGCCGACCTCGAAGAAAAGCGGATCAGCTGGGAGAAACTCTCGGACAACGCCTATGCCTACACGGCCGAGGGCGACCCCAACACCGGCGTGATCATCGGTGACGATGGCGTGATGATCGTCGATGCCACTGCCACCCCGGTGGCGGCGCAGGGGGTCATCGCCAAGGTGCGCGAGATCACCGATCTGCCGATCAAGTACGTGGTGCTGACCCACTATCACGCCGTGCGGGTGCTGGGCGCCTCCGGCTATCGCAGCGAGGGACTGCAGCAGATCATCGCCAGCCACGACACCTACGAGCTGATCGTCGAGCGTGGCCAGCAGGACATGGATTCGGAGATCGGCCGCTTTCCGCGTCTGTTCCAGGCTGTCGAGAGCGTGCCCGGGCTGACCTGGCCGACCATGACCTTCCAGGGCGAGATGACGCTGTGGCTGGGCAAGCTCGAAGTCCGGATCAAGCAGGTGGGGCGCGGCCATACCAAGGGCGATGCCATCGTCTATCTGCCCTCGCAGAACATCTGCTTCTCGGGCGATCTGGTCGAGGCCGATGCTGCCTGCTACACAGGCGACGCCTATCTGGCCGACTGGCCGCAGACGCTGGACAATCTGGCGGCGATGCGCTTCGACAAGCTGATCCCCGGCCGTGGTCCGGCGCTGATGTCTCCCGACAAGGTGCAGGCCGGCATCGACTACACCCGCGACTTCGTCTCGACGCTGTATCGCAGCGCGCAGGAAGCGGTGGCACAGGGCATGGATCTGAAGGGGGCGATGGCGCATACCCGCCAGAACATGGACCCGAAATTCGGCCATGTCTTCATCTACGAGCATTGCCTGCCCTTCGACGTGACCCGTGCCTTCGACGAGGCCAGCGGCATCCGTGATCCGCGGATCTGGACGGCCGAGCGCGATCAGGAGATGTGGCACGCCCTGCAGGCCTGATCGATACACAAGCATATCGTCAGGAGCCTCATCATGCTGAGCACCTTTCAATACCCGAAATTCGACTATGTCCGGCCGCCCGAGTTGGCGGAGGGGCGCGAGGGGCATTATCCGGTCGTGGTGGTCGGCGCGGGTCCGGTCGGCCTGTGCACGGCCGTGGATCTGGCGCAGCAGGGCCAGCCCGTGCTGCTGATCGACAACGATGACACGGTGTCGATCGGTTCACGCGGGGTCTGCTATGCGAAGCGCACGCTGGAGGTGCTCGATCGTCTCGGCTGTGGCGACGAGATGGTCGAGCTGGGCGTGTCGTGGAATGTCGGGCGCACCTTCTTCCGTGAGGAGGAGGTCTTCAACTTCAACCTGAATCCCGAGCCGGATCATCAGCGGCCGGGCATGATCAACCTGCAGCAATACTATCTGGAAGACCGGCTGGTCAAACGTGCCCGGCAGTTGCCGAATCTGGAGATGCGCTTCCGCAATCACGTGATCGGGGTGACATCCGGGGCGGACACCGTGTCGCTGCGCATCGAGACCCCCGATGGCGCCTATACCCTCAGCACCGACTGGCTGGTGGTGGCCGACGGGGCGCGCAGCCCGATCCGGCACATGCTCGGGCTGGATATCGAGGGGCGGATCTTCATGGATCGCTTCCTGATCGCCGACGTGGTGATGAAGGCCGATTATCCGCCGGAGCGCTGGTTCTGGTTCGACCCGCCCTTTCATCCCAATCAATCGGTGCTGCTGCACCGGCAGGCCGACAACGTCTGGCGCATCGACTTCCAGCTCGGTTGGGATGCCGATCCGGTCGAGGAGAAAAAGCCTGAGAACGTCATTCCGCGCATCCGGGCCATGCTCGGCGATGCGCGTGAATTCGAGCTGGAATGGGTCAGCGTCTACACCTTCCAGTGCCGGCGGATGAACCGCTTCAATCATGGCCGGGTGCTGTTCATCGGCGATGCCGCCCATCAGGTTTCGCCCTTCGGTGCGCGCGGCGCCAATTCGGGCATTCAGGATGCCGACAATCTGGCCTGGAAGCTGAAGCTGGTGATGACAGGTCAGGCGCCGGCGACGCTGCTCGATACCTATACCGCGGAGCGTGGCTTCGCAGCGGACGAGAACATCCTGAACTCGACCCGCTCGACCGATTTCATCACGCCCAAGAGCCGGGCGAGCCGAACCTTCCGCAACGCCGTGCTCGGCCTGGCCGGGCAATATCCCTTCGCTCGCGCGCTGGTGAACTCCGGCCGGCTGTCGGTGCCGAGCTTTCTGACGACATCGCCGCTGAACACGCCGGATGAGGATGCATTTGCCGGCAACATGCTGCCGGGGGCGCCGATGGACGATGCGCCGGTGCAGGGAAGCGGGCAGGAGCAGTGGCTGCTGCGCGCGCTGAAAGGCGGCTTCCAGTTGCTGTACTTCGCCGGCGATGATGCGACGCCGGCCACGCTGCCGATCGAGGGGCTGCGGGCGCTCGGTGCGTGCTGCGCCGTGCCGGTCGAACCGATCCTGGTGCTGGCGGCGGGCGCGCAGCCCGGTGAGCCGGCTCAGGCAGGTGGGGCCGGTCGGGCAGGTGGGGGCGATCGGTCAGCTGGAGCCGGTCGGGCGGGCTGCCAGCCGGGGGCTTCCGGCAGCGCCTCCTCCGTTCGGCCGATCGAGGGGCTGCGCACGCTCGTCGATTGCAAGGGGCGGGTCCGGGAACGCTACGACCTGAAGCCCGGCACCTGCTATCTGGTGCGTCCCGACCAGCATGTCGCGGCACGGTGGCGCACATTCGATCCGCAACGGGTGCGTGCCGCGGTGGCGCGTGCCATCGGACAGTCCTGAAGGAGATCATCATGGGCCTCATGACACAGCCGAATTTCTCGGAACCGGGCAAGCGGTATTTCCGCGCCTTCAGTCCCGGCGATGATTTCTACGAGATGCTGATCGACATGCACCGCGACCTGAGCGACGAGCAGAGCGAGATGGTCAACGCCCGGCTGATCCTGCTGCTCTCCAATCACATCGGCGACATCGGTGTGCTGCGCGAGGCGATGCGGATCGCCCGCGAATCGGTCGAATGATCAGGCCGGTCTGGGTCCAGCGCGAACCGGTCGGGTGATCAGCACGGTGCGGCCAATGTGTGAAGCACTCGAATGATAAGGCCGCTACGGATCGCGTGCGAATCGATCGGTTGATCAGGCCGATGCGGCCGGATAGCGCTGTGCGGTTTCTGCCAGCAGATGCTGGCGAAACCGCTCGGCCGCCGGCGACAGCGAGCGGCCGGCCCGGCTGAAGGCATGGAAGCGGCGGCGCACCTCCGGTTCCAGCAGCGGCCGCATCTCCAGGTTGTAGAGCCGCACCAGCGAGGCGGCATAGGGCATGCACAGGGTGATGCCGAGCCCGCCGGCCACCAGGCTGAGGGCCGTCGACATGAAGGTCACGCTCATCGTCGGCACGAGCGCCGGCTCGTGGCTGCCGGGGCGCAGATCGAGGGACAGCCGCTCGGTGAACTGTCCCTGCAGCGCGATCAGCGGGTAGCTGCCCAGATCCTCCCAGCGCAGGGTCCGCCGCTGCGCCAGCGCGTGTTCGGGCGGCAGCACCGCATGAAAGGGCAGCTCGAACAGCGGCGTGGTCTCCAGGTCCGAGTGCGGATCGCGTTCCGGCCCCAGCCCCAGATCGACCTCGCCGGCCAGCACCCGTGCCGTCACGCTTTCCACCGCACAGTCCAGCAGGCGGATTTCCACGTCCGGGTAGCGGGCGCGGAAGCTGACGATCAGATCGGGCAGCAGGGTGCAGGACAGCAGCTGCGGCGCGGCGATCCGCACCAGACCCGTCTTCAGCGCCTTCAGGTTGCTGACCTCGTTCAGCACATTGTCCAGATCGCGCAACATCTGCTCGATCAGCGGATAGACATCGCTGCCTACCTCCGAGAGCTGGATCTTGCGGGTGCTGCGATCGAACAGGCGCACGCCGAGCGCCTGCTCCAGTTCCTTGATCAGCCCGCTGAGCGCGGATTGGGTCACGTACAGGCGCTCGGCTGCCTGGGTGAAACTGCCGGTCTGCGCGACGGTGATGAAGGCACGCAGTTGCCGTAATGTGACATTCATCTGATTTTCTGATAGATCAATCTGAAAAATCTGTTTGAATGATAAAGCCTTTTGACTTCTAATCGCCTCGTGTTCGCCCCGGAGGCCACGGGCCGACTGCGCCTGTCGGGGCAGCCCGCGGTACGCCGAGGGGCCGGGGCATGGGCGAAGTCCGGGGCTGACCGGCGCCGGGCGGGTTGCACCGCGATGCGTGCCGCCGTTCGCACAAGACATCAGAAGCAAGGAGACCGTCATGACTGCTCTCGTGAAGAAGGTTCATCACGTCGCGTATCGCTGCAAGGATGCGCTCGAAACGGCGCGCTGGTACGAGAAACATCTGGGCATGAAGCTGATCCTGTCGATCGCCGAGGATGCCGTGCCATCGACGGGCGAGGCCGATCCCTACATGCACATCTTCCTCGATGCCGGCATGGGCAATGTGCTGGCGTTCTTCGAGCTGCCGACCCGCAAGCCGATGGGGCGTGACGAGAACACCCCGGTCTGGACGCAGCACCTGGCGCTGGAAGTGGAATCGCTGGAGACGCTGCTGGCCACCAAGGCGCGCCTGCAGGCCGAGGGCATCGAGGTGGTCGGTCCCACCGATCACGCACTGTTCCAATCGATCTATTTCTTCGATCCCAACGGGCATCGGCTCGAACTGGCTGCCGACACTGCGCCGCCGGGAATGCTGGAGGCGCTCGACAAGGTGAAGTGGGAGATGCTCGAAGAATGGGCTCAGACCAAGAAGGCACCCAAACACGCCGCCTGGATGCATGACGGCAGCTACAAGGAGATGTTCAAATGAAATTGGCTTCACTGAAGCAGGGCGGGCGTGACGGTACGCTGGTGGTCGTCAGCCGCAATCTGCAACATTGTCGTGCCGTGCCCGCCATCGCCCGCACCATGCAGGCGGCGCTGGACGACTGGGAGAATGTCGAGCCGCAACTGCGTCAGGTCTACGAGGCACTCAACAGCGGTGCGATCGAATCCCAGCCCTTCGACGAGGCAGCCTGCGCCTCGCCGCTGCCCCGCGCCTACCAGTGGGCCGATGGTTCGGCCTACATCAACCACGTCGAGCTGGTCCGCAAGGCGCGCCACGCCGAGATGCCGCCCTCGTTCTACGAAGATCCGCTGATGTACCAGGGCGGTTCCGACAGCTTCATCGGACCCCGCGACGAGGTGCTCGCCGCCGAGAGCTGGGGCATCGATTTCGAGGCCGAGGTGACGGTGGTGACGGGGGACGTGGCGCTGGGCACCACGCCGGCCGAGGCCGCCAAGGCGATCCGGCTGGTGATGCTGGTCAACGATGTCAGCCTGCGCAGCCTGATTCCCAACGAGCTGGCCAAGGGCTTCGGTTTCTTCCAGAGCAAGCCGGCGTCGGCCTTCAGCCCGGTGGCCGTCACCCCCGACGAGCTGGGCGATGCCTGGCGGGATGCCAAGGTGCACCTGCCGCTGGTGGTGCACCTGAACGATCGGCTGTTCGGACGCCCCAACGCTGGTGTCGACATGACCTTCGATTTCGGCAGGCTGGTGGCCCATGTGGCCAGGACCCGCGAGCTGGAGGCGGGCTCCATCATCGGTTCGGGCACCGTCTCCAACAAGCAGGGCGATCTGTGGGGCTCGTCGATCGAGCACGGTGGCGTCGGCTACTGCTGCCTGGCCGAGCTGCGCACCTACGAGACCATCGAGCAGGGCAAGCCCGCCACCCCCTTCATGCGCAACGGGGACGTGGTGCGGGTGGAAATGTTCGATGCCGAAGGACACAACATCTTCGGCACGATCGAGAACCGGGTGCGAGCCCTCGCCGAGACCGGGAAGTGACGATCGGCTGAGATGGCTTCCGGGTGAGGCCATTCTCGGGTGAGGCCATTCTCGGGCGAAACCGTTTCCGGCCGGGGCGCTGATTGCTCAGCCGGAGGCCGGGTTTGCAAGAACATGCCGGCAACGACCGGCGTTCAGGGACAGACAGTCAACGACACGCAGTCACAGAGGCAGGGAAGCTGCCGGATTGGAGTGAGACACAGATGAAAATCAAGCAACTGATGGGTGCGGTGGCCGCGGCTGCTGCAATGTTCTCGACGCCGGTGACGGCCGAAGAAATCGTGCTCAAGGTGGCCCATTTCTGGCCGTCCTCGGCGCTCAGCCAGAAGCAGGTGCTGGAGCCCTGGTGTGCGAAGATCGCCGCCGA
>JBHADS010000390.1:0-4541 GCA_041855185.1 Lautropia sp.
GCGATGCTTGAAGACCGGCAGGCAGAGATGCTGATCAACCGCGTCGATTCGGACGCTGAGCACCCCGAGTTCTTCGAGCAGTGGCGCACGGTGCTGCTGCAGGTGCTGCACGGCGACACGCAAGCCGGCCAGCAGTTGCAACTGCGCGTGGTGCCCGATGGCGAGAACGATGTCTTTGCCGCCCCGGTGCTGGAACGCCGCCCGCTGAGCACCCATCCCGACGAAGCCCCGGCCTGGCACATCCGGCTGGACCTCCGGGGCAGCGGCATGCAATGGCAGGCCGGCGACACCCTGTTCGTGATTCCGGAGAACGATCCTGCGCTGCTGCAGGCGCTGGCTGCCTGGTATGGCGACGAATCAGTGGCCGAGAAGCTGGCCGACAAGGAACTGCGGCTGCTGAACAAGGGGTTGCTGCGCGATCTGGCCGGTCTGTCGGGCAACCGTCAATTGCGTCAGCTGCTCAACCCCGCCCAGAGCCGGGAACTGGACGCCTATCTGTGGCGCGCCGATCTGCTCGACCTGCTGCAGGATTTCTGCGAACCCGCGCGCGTGCCGCCCATCGTGCTGCAGACGCTGCTGCCGACCATCGAGCCGCGCGCCTATTCCATCGCCTCGCCGGGCGGCACCGGTCACATCGATCTGTGCGTGCGCGAGCTGCGCTACCAGCACAATGGCCGCTTGCACCAGGGCTGCGCCACACGCTGGCTGCTGCAGCACGAGGGTCGGGTGCAGATCTATTGCCGCCCCAACGAGAGCTTTCGCCTGACCCGGACCGAGGTGCCGCTGATCCTGATCGGCACCGGTACCGGCATCGCCCCGCTGATCGGTCTGCTGCGCGACATGGCGGCTCAGGGCATCGCGCGCGAAAGCTGTCTGATCTTCGGAGAAAAGACCGAGGCGCACGATTTCCTCTATCGGGACGAGCTGCATGCGCTGCGGGAACAGGGGGTGCTGGGCACCCTGCTGACCGCCTTCTCACGCGATGGCGGCCCGCGGCACCCCGGGACCGCGCAGGACGCACAGGCGCCGAAATACTATGTGCAGCACGCCATCGCCGAGCACGCCCCGCTGCTGCGCAGCCTGCTGCAACGCGATGCCCACATCTACCTGTGCGGCAACAAGCGGCATCTGGAAGCAGCCGTCAGCGCTGCCTTCGATGCCATCATGCAGGCCGACCCGGACGCGGCTGCGTCGAGCACCGGCTCGGGCGAAGGCTGGAAGACGCTGGTGCGACAGGGGCGCGTGCACCTGGAGCTTTACTGAGATCCTCACGCCACGCGGCGCCGGAACCCGCCCATGCCCAACCCCGCGATCAACAGCGCCGCCACCTGCACGCCCAGCAGCACCGCGATCACGCCCAGCCAGCCCTCGGCCACGTAGGCATGACCACACAGCCAGGCGCCGCCGGTGCCCCCGGCGTAGTAGGCCATGTAGTACAGACCCGTGGCCAGCGAACGCCCCTCGCTGACGTTGACCGCGATGTAGCTGATGGTGGCCGCCTGGGTGATGAACACCCCCGATGACATCAGCGCCAGTCCTGCCACGATCAGCGGCAGTGGCGCGAGCAAGGTGCCCAGCACGCCCAGCATCGACAGGCCGACGGCCAGCAGCACGGTGCGGGCGCTGCCGAAGCGATTGATCAGCCGCGCCGACAGCGGCGTGATCACCATGCCGATCAGATAGACCGCAAACAGATTGGCCAACTGCCCGGTATTCAGGCGGTAGGGTGCGTCGGCCAGATGCAGATTGATGTAGGTGAAGCAGCCGACCAGCGAGCACAGTACACAGGCGCCCAGCAGGCAGGCTGCGATCAGATCCCGATGGCGCAGATGGCGGCTCAGCGTGCCCAGCGCAGTACGAAAACGTGGTTTGGCCACAAAGCATTTCGAGGGTGGCAACTGCAGCCAGACAAAGATCGCCGCGCCCAGACAGAGCGCCCCCATCAGCACGAAGGCCGAGCGCCAGCCGATCTGCTCATTGAGGTGGCCCAGCAGAAAGCGCCCCATGAAGCCCCCGAGCACGGTGCCACTGACATAGAGCGACATCAACCGGGTCATGATCCGGCCTTCGTATTCTTCACCGATGTAGGCGATCAGCACCACGGTGATGCCGGGCACCGCCAGCCCCTGGGCCAGCCGGCAGAGCATCATCTGATCGATGCCCTGCACACCGGCCATCAGCGCGGTCGGCACCGCCAAGAAGAACAGCGAGCCAACGATGAAGGGCTTGCGCCCGAAGGCATCGGACAGCATCCCCATGAACGGCGACATCATCGCCACGCCCAGCACCGTCGCCCCCACCGTCAACCCGGCCTGCACCTCGGTGGCCTGCAGATCCTGCATCAGCACCGGCAGGATCGCCTGCACCGAATAGACCTGCAGGAAGGCAAAGAAGCCCACCAGAAAGACGGCCAGCAGGAACAGGTTGCCCGGTATGGCGGGCGTGGGTGTGTCGGAGGCGTTCATCCCTGCATTCTGCGCCAGACGCCGCCGCAGAACCAGCAGGCCGTTGCAGACCCGGGGCACGCCTGATCCGCGTCATGTGTTCAGCGCAGCACGCTCAGCCAGAACAATCCCGCCATGCCCATCATCATCAGCAGCGCACCGGCCAGACGCTCCAGCACCGGCAGCCCGCGCCCCAGACGGTTCAGCACTCGATCATTGCCCACCAGGAAAGCGACCAGAATGTCCCACAGCAGTACGATGCCGAACATCCAGCAGCCATAGGCGAGCTTCCAGCCCAGGGTATTCTGGTTGCCGCTGATCACCGAGGCAAAGCTGGCGTAGGCCAGCGCATTCTTCGGGTTGAGCGCCGCCGAGACGAAGCCCATGCGGAAGGCACACCACCAGCGACCCCAGAACGGGACACTCGCTGACAGCCGGGCTGCACGGCCCCCAGCCCCCGAGCCTCCCGGCACGGTCAGCGTGGCACGATGGCCCGCGCTGCGCATGAACATCCCGCCCAGCCAGAGCAGATAGCAGCAACCAGCGCCCTGCACCAGCAGGAAGACGAGGCTGCCGGGCTGCAGCACGGCCAGGCCACCAAAAGCCAGCAGAATGAACAGCCCGTTGACCAGCGCAATGCCGACACAACTGCCGGACGCCACACGCCAGCCCTCGGCCAGCGAGCAACGCACGATCAGGAAGAAATCCGGCCCCGGTGACAGCAGCGTCAGAAAATGCGCCGAGATGATCAGCAGGAATTGCTCCATTCCCTCTCCTTCGATACCCAAGCGTGTCCAGTGTGGACAGGAGAGAGGATGCTGTCTTGAACGAAATTGCGCCGGGACGACGGCTCCGTGGGATGCCCCGCCCCGCTGCTGATCCAGGCATGGCGCGCCGGACACCCGCTGAAGCATGCGGCCCGCCTGCAGGAGCCGCTCAGCGTCCGCAGCGCTGCGCCCGGTAGCGCCCCGGCGATACGCCGGCACGCGCCTTGAATACCCGCTGGAAGTGGGCCTGATCGGCAAAGCCCAGCTCCTGCGCGACGCTGGCCAGCGCTGCCCCGGCCCGCAGGCGCTCCCGCGCCCGATTGATGCGCTGATTCAACAGCCATGCATGGGGAGGCAGCCCGGTCGCCGCCCGGAAACTGCGGATCAGCTGATAGCGGTCCATCCCTACCAGGGCCGCCAGCTCCGCCAGCGCCACCCGGCGCTCCGGCCATTGACGCAGACAGGCCAGCACCGGCTGCAGCAGTCCCCCCGAAACGCCGCTCACCTGCGGGACACGCAACGCCGCCCCCGGTACGGCATCCAGCATCCGCACGAAAGCACGAAGCTGCGCCTGCTTGTCCTCGACACCTGCCGTCGAGAACAGGCAGGCATTCAGTTCGCAGAACTGCCGGTAAACGGCCGGATCGGTATGGACCCGCACCATGCCGCCGGAAAATGCACCCCGGACGTGCGGCAACGCAGGCTCGGGGATCTCCGATGATGCAGGCTGTCCTGTTCCACCACTGGCTGCTCCTGCCGCAGGCACCCGCGCCGCGTGGGCGCTTGCCGCCCTATCTTCGCGCCCAAGCACAGCCTGCACCCAGTCCACGTCGAGGTGCAGCATCTGATAGCTCCACGCCAGACCGGGAAGCGGGTTGCAGGCATGCAGACAATCGGCAGGAATCAGGATGACGGAGCCAGGGCCAAGCCGCTTCGGGACATGCCCGGCGGCGCTGAACAGACTGGCACCTGCATCCACGGCCCCGATCGAATGCCAGGGATGACTGTGAGGGCGATAGCAGGTACGCGCCTCGCAGGCGCGCCGGCTTTCGACAAAAGGCAGCGCGTCGTCGCGCCAGAAACGTGTTTCGTCCATCGTCCGTAAGAAGCCCGCCGTCGCAGGGTGCGCACTCAACTGTACTCGCGGAAGCCGCGATTCTCGACGCCAGTCATCTGCGCCACCTGCCGACCCAGTGCCAGCAGTTCGGCCTTGGCGGCTTCGATTTCGGCCTTGGTCAGCACAGCCTGCGGGTCCAGGGAAACGACGCTGGACAAAGCGTAGTTCAGATAGTTGCGGTTGCCAAATTCCAGAATCACCGCAGAGCCGTCC
>JBHADS010000391.1:0-2801 GCA_041855185.1 Lautropia sp.
GAGCAGCGCGACGGTCAGCTCCTTGCGCATCAGGCGGCCGAAGTTGCTGCTCGTCACCTGCCCCAGCGCCAGCGAGCGGATCACCAGTGCCATCGTCTGATTGCCGGAGTTGCCGGCCAGACCGGCCACGATGGGCATCAGCGCCGCGAGCGCCACCACCTTCTCGATGGTGTCGTCGAACAGGCCGATGACGCGGGAGGCGAGAAAGGCCGTCACCAGATTGACCGCCAGCCACAGCCAGCGGTTGGCGGCCGAGCGCCAGACCGAGGCGAACAGATCTTCGTCCTCGCGCAGACCCGCCTGGTTCAGCACATCGGTTTCGCCCTCCTCCCGGATCACGTCCACCACCTCGTCGATGGTCAGACGCCCGATCAGCTTGCCGGCCTCGTCCACCACCGGCGCCGACACCAGGTCATAGCGCTCGAACGCCTGCGCGGCATCGCCCACGTCATAGTGGGCCTCCAGCGACAGGATGTCGCGGTGCATCACCTCGGACACATCGGTCTCGGGCTCGTTGGTCAGCAGCTGTTCGATCGACAGACTGCCGATCAGCGTGCCGTCACGATCGACCACGAACACCTGATCGGTGTGCTGGGGCAGCTCGTCGAAACGGCGCAGATAGCGCAGCACCACCTCCAGCGTCACGTCCTCGCGCACGCGGACGAACTCAAAGTCCATCCGCGCCCCCACCGACTCCTCGGGGTAGGCCATCACGGCCCGCAGCTGTTCGCGTTCTTCGGGTGTCAGCTCATGCTGCACCCGCTCGACGACGGTCTCAGGCAGGTGCTCGGCCAAGTCGGCCACATCGTCAGTGTCGAGATCCTTGACGGCTGCAACCAGCTCGTCCTCGGTCATCGCGTCGACCAGCGACTCCAGGACCGGCTCGGACACTTCCAGCAGGATCGCGCCATCGGCCTCGCGCTTGACCGAATCCCAGACCAGCAGACGCTCGTCCTGCGGCAAGGCTTCGAGCACGTAGGCGATGTCGGCCGGGTGCAGGTTCTCGAGGCGGGCCCGCAGATGCGACAGGTACTGGGCTTCCGACATCCGTCCGAGCGGGTCGGCGCCCAGCTCGTCGCCGGTGCGCTCGGCCTCGACCTGCGCGGCCTCCAGCTCGGCCGCGTGGTGCTTCAGCAGCGCCTGGACTTCGACCAGCGCCCGCTGGGCCTCCTCCGCCTCGCGCGGGACGACGGTGCTCGGACCGTCCTCGTCGTCCTCCAGCTCGGCCTCGCCGCCTTCCGTCGTCGCCGGCTCATCCGCCCGCTCATCCACCTGCACATCCGCCGGTGCGTGCCCGGAGGTGGTCCCCCGGCTGCCACCGCGCCCATCCGCATCCTGTCCATCGCCGGACGAGGTGCCAGCTGCGTTGCCGGCTTCGGCGGCGCGCGCCGCATCATGATCCGTGCTGCCCGGAGCATTCCCGGCGCCCTCGGCGGCGGCTTGCCCCGAGGGAGGGAGCTGCCCCGAGGGCGGAACATGCCCCGATACGGAGACGCCGGAGCCTACCGTGTCCTGACGCTCGATGTTGCCCTGGGCGGTGGGGCCGGTGCCGATGGCAGGCACCGCCGGCATGGCATCGGCGTGCGCGCCCAGGCCCGCGCTCGGCACCCCCGCCACGGACGATGGCGCGGGTGACGACGACGCGACTGACTTAGGATCAGTGGGTGCGGGCGGCGTATTCATCGGTTCAGCGGGTTCTGGCCATCATCCGGCCGGCGAGGCAGGCTGCAAGACAGCCTGCACAGAGAGGCACGACAGACGATCGGCATGAATCGGCACTGTCAGCCCGGCATGGTAGCGCAAGCTTCCGATTATTGCCGGAGCATCAGGTGCCATACGGTCGATCTCCCCGACGCGGACGCTTCCGAAGACGCGGCACTGGCGCCGCCCGGACGGCCGGGCACCCGAAGCCCTCCAGGATGCGGTGGCCGCGGGCGCCCTGCCCTGCACACCCGGAGGGGATTTCGCGGGGGATGACTCAGTGCGTACTCTGCGCCAACGCGGCACGCAGCGCGCTCAGCACCGGCGCGGTCTCGGGAGAGACGCCACGCCAGATGCGGAAGCTCTCGGCCGCCTGACAGACCAGCATGCCGAGGCCATCGCTGCGCCGAACGACGCCGGCGGCCTCGGCCCGCTGCATGAAGGGGGTCGGACGACTGGCATAGATGCAGTCGTAAGCCAGTCGGCAGCCCTCGAACAGATCGGGCGGCAGTTCCAGCCCCTGGGTCTGCAGCCCGGCCGAAGTGGCGTTGATGACAATGTCGGCAGCCGGCGCCTCGGCCAGCGCCACGGCGACGAGGGCGGGATAGCGCCCCGCCAGCACCGGATGGGCATTGAGATCGGCCACCAGCTTCTGCGCCCGCGCCGGATTGCGGTTGGCCACCACCACCCGGCTGGCCCCTGCCTGCAGCAGCGAGAGCATCAGCCCACGGGCGGCACCGCCGGCCCCCAGGACCGTGACACGGGCGCCCTGGAATGAGACGCCCTGCTGCTGGATGTCCGTCACCAGCCCATGACCATCGGTGTTGTCGGCAAGCACCCGCCCCTGCTCGAAGCTGAGGGTGTTGGCCGCGCCAGCCACCTGTGCCCGATCGCTCAGCTGATCGGCCATCCGGAAGGCGGCTTCCTTGAAGGGCATGGTGACATTGGCGCCGCGTCCGCCTTCGTCCTGGGCAAAACGGCGCATCGCCTGCTCGAAGGCTTCGGGCGGCTCGATCTCGACCAGCCGGCGCTCATACTGGATGTGCTGCCCGGTCTGGCGGGCAAAGGCGGCGTGGATCTCGGGCGAGCGGCTGTGGGCA
>JBHADS010000392.1:0-6537 GCA_041855185.1 Lautropia sp.
GGTGACTTTCTTGTGTTTCGGTAACACTTGGCCGCTGAACTTGACCTCGCCGCAGCCGAGTGCCCGGCCACGTCCCGGTGCGCCGCTCCAGCCCAGGAAGAAGCCCACCAGCTGCCACATGGCATCCAGCCCCAGGCAGCCCGGCATCACCGGATCACCCTCGAAATGACAGCCGAAGAACCAAAGTTCGGGCGTGATGTCCAGTTCGGCAATCACTTCTCCGCGGCCATATTTGCCACCGTCCTTGGTGATGCTGACGATACGATCGAACATCAGCATGTTGGGCAGGGGCAGCTGCGCGTTGCCGGGGCCGAACATATTGCCTTTGCCGCACTCGATTAGTTCTTCTTTGGTGTAACTGTTTTGAGGCGCAAATTGGGCCATGTCAATCCTTTGGGGGGTTACTGATCAAAAGTTGTCCGGATCTGGATGCCACGACACAGGATGGCGGCCTTTCCGAGCGAAGCCGACGACGCCGCACGCAAACAGCGCGGGGGAGCAGGGCCGGTGCCTGGTCCGAGGTATCCTACAGTATATCTGCCAGCGCTTCATCGGCAACCTGGGATCGTGATGGAGCATGCGATGCCCGCCGTCGGGCGCTGCCGGTGTGGGCCACGGCAGCGCTTCGACGCTTCAGCTGCCGACGGTCGCCGCGGGAGCCACGCTGGCACCGACCACGGCGTGACGCTGCATCGCAGCCGCCACTTCGCCGTTGGCCTTCACCTGCTCGACGAAGCTGCAGAGCAGCGTGTGGGCCGCTGTTCCGCGTCCCTTCGGTAGCCCCATCGCCTGCTCGATCACCATGAAACGTCCGGGCAGCAGACGCAGGCCCGGCAGGCGCGCAGCATCGCTCTCCAGCTGCTGGCGTACGCCGGCGGCCACTTCATGACCTTCGGCGATGAAGGTGTCGACCACGGCCTGCGACGAGGCGGCTCGCACCAGTGTGGCCTGTTGGATGCTGCGGCTCAGGTACAGATCGTAGGCGCTGCCCTTACCGACGACGATCCGGTTGCCGGCGGTATCGACCTCGTCGTTGTCCCGCAGCGGTGAATCCTCCCGAACCAGATAGGCGCCCTCGATCAGCACATAGGGGGCGGTGAAGGCGATGCCTGCTCCGCGCAGCGGGTCGATCGCAAAAAAGCCGATGTCGGCACGTTCTTCGGTGACGGCCGCCACGGCGGCGCTGGCCACTTCGACGGTTTCGAGCTGCAGCCCCACGCCCAGCAGGCGGGCGAAGTCGCGTGCCAGATCGACCGAGATGCCGGCAGGCTCCGGGCTGTCGGGCTGGCGGTGGGCCAGCAGCGGGTTGCCGAGATTGATCACGGCGCGCAGGCGGCCGGTGGGCGCGAGGGAGGCAAGCAGATCGGCATCGATGGGGACTGGGCTCATGGCGTCTCCTGAGCGTTGGAATCGGGTGAATCGGCTCCGTTCCTGCGCGGGTCGTGCCCGCTCGGCTCGGGGCAGGCGTCCAGCTTAGCACGCCTGCTCCATTCGGTCGGCGAGGGCCGGTCCGCCGATCTGCGATCATGGTCGTCGGGATGGTCGTTGCGCCCAGGCGGACAGGGGGCGTGTTCCTGGATGCGCCCGAGCGGCCAGGGGGCTGCCGTGTTCCTGGGATGAGACCGAGTGGATGACAGGCTCTGGTTTGCTCAAAGGCGCGGATCGGCCCGATAATGCACACAGGTGCCCAGCCGCTTTCGCAAGGGGGATGGGACATCGTCTTGCAAAGGAGAATAGTTGTGAGCGTGAAGGAGCCTGGCGGGCAGGAGAAGGAGCTGGCTGTGCACGAGGTCGCGGCCGCACCGGCCGAGGGCAGTGCGGGCAGTTCCAAGTCGCTGCTCAACCAGCAGTTCACGATGTTGAACAGCCTGCGCCGGGCCCGTACCTGGGTGGATGTCTATTTGATCACCGGCACGTGCCTGCACGGCCAGATCAAGTCCTTCGACACCAACATGCTGCTGCTGCAAACCCGCACGGGTGATGTGGCTTTGTATCACCACGCCATCAGCAGCGTCATCCGCGCGCAGAAACGTGCAGGAGCCGGCAAGGGGAGTGCCAAGCCGGGCACTGCCAGCAAGGCGCCGCGCAAGAGTCCGGTGGCCGGTTCCGCACATCCGGGAGAGCTGGGCCATGTCCCTTCGGGGCGTCCGCCACGGATCGTCTCGCTGGATCGCCCTCCGCGCGAGCCGCGCCCATTCCAGGAGGATGCTGGCGACGGCGACGCATCGCGTCCGTCGCGCCCCCGCCTGGGGGCCGTGCGCCGTCCTGCCGAAGTGCCGCCGGGCGTGGTGGTGGTGCGGCACAAGCGGGTCCGTACCATCGTCAAACCCGAGGACGCCGACAGCTGAGCGTCCTCCAAGCGCGGGATCGCCGCCAGCTCGTTGCCCGCCGGCTGATCCCGTGAAGCCTGTCGTCCTCGGCCTGCGGCCCGAGCCGCCGAAGGCCAGGAGAACTTCTTTTCCGCCACCATGTTCAGTTACCGTCACGCCTTTCATGCCGGCAATCATGCCGACGTGCTCAAGCACGCCATCTTCGTGGCGATCCTGAAGCATCTCGCCCTCAAGGACAAAGCCTTCTGGGTCTTCGACACCCATGCCGGTGCCGGCTGCTATCGGCTGGATGCCAGCCAGGCGCGCAAGAACGCCGAGCACGAAGGCGGGGTGCTGGCGCTGTGGCAGCAGGCCGGACTGCCGGCGCTGCTGGCCGACTACCGTGAGGCCATCGCCGATTTCGACCGCCAGCAGCGTGCCGGCGGCATCGGCGCAGGCGCTGCCGATGCGCGCGCGTCCCGCCCCCCGCAGTGGTATCCCGGTTCGCCCCTGCTGGCGCTGGCGTCGATGCGCCCGCAGGACCGGATGCGCTGCTTCGAGGCCCATCCGAACGAGATCCGGGTGCTGCAGCGCAATCTGGCGGTCGGGGGCCGGCGGGTCCAGATCTTCGGCGAGGATGGTTTCGAGGGGCTGAAGGCGCTGCTGCCGCCGGTGTCCCGGCGCGGGGTGGTGCTGATCGACCCGTCCTATGAGGACAAACGCGACTATGCGCGGGCACGGCGCACGCTGCTGGAGGCGCTCGAACGCTTCGCTACCGGCACGATGGTGCTCTGGTATCCGCTGGTGCGGCGACGCGAGGCGATGCTGCTGATCGAGCAGCTGCCCCGCCTGCCGGCGCAGGACTGGCTGGACGTGAAGCTGAAGGTCTGCCAGCAGCCCGAGGACGGCTATGGCCTCTATGGTAGTGGTCTGTTCGTCATCAATCCGCCCTATACGCTGGCAGCGGCGCTGCGCGAATCGATGCCGGTGCTGACGCGGCTGCTGGGACAGGATGCCACGGCTGACTGGACGATGACGACCTCGGCCGATGCCCCGCGTCAGGGGCCGGTGGCCTCGGAATCCTCCACCGGGCGCCGCCTCGATCGCCGGCTCTTCGGCGGCCCGGCCGTGCTGGCCAAGCCGGGCGGTGTGGCAGCAGGGGGCCGGAGCGTTGCCGGCAAGCCGCCGCGGCCGTCTGCCGGGCGCGATCCCCAGGACAAGGCCGCCGCACGCCGCCGCTTGCTGGCCGATGCAGCGCAGGGCGTGTCGCCCGATCCGCGTGGGCTGGCCGATACCCCGGCGCCCTTCAAGGGTCGCCCACGTTCCAGGTCCGGTTCCTCAGGACGCTGATTCCTGATCAACGGATCTGCTGCAGCAGCGCGTCGGCGCGCTTGCCGTTCATCATCATCCGGCCCCGGTTTGCTTTCACCGCCTTTTCGACGGCTTCGCGGTTGCTGGCCTCGCCGGCCTGGATCATGCCGATCATCGCCATCATCAGATGGGGCGGGCAGTCATAGAAGTACAGCCCCTCCTTGTCGATGGTGACGCTGAATTTCTGGTCGAGTTCGCTTTTCCAGGGCGTGACTCCCTCGGGAACGGCCAGCGAGCGCACATAATGGCCCGAGTTGGTCGGCTCGAAGACCACGGTGTCGCCGACTTCCACCTGCAGGAAGGCCGGCTCGAACACCATGCCGCCGTCCTTGCCGTTGTTCAGCATCTGGACGACGTGCTCGGCGGCTTGCGAAGGTGTGGCTGCAAAGAGCAGCGAGGCACAGAGGGCCGAAAGGATGGGAAATGTTTTCTTCATGATGATCAGGGAAGGAATGAAAGCTGGCGGCGATGGTGCTCACTGGGTGGCCGAAACCGCCGGGGCATTGGCTGTGCCGGTTTCCTCGCGGACGCCGGAAGTGCTGCACTGGTAGCGGATCGTGCGCACATGCGGGTGGCCGAAGCGGTCGATCTGCACGTCGACCGGCACATCATAGAGGCGGCCGATCAGTTCGGCGGTGATGACTTCCGGGGGCGTGCCGAAGGCTTGCAGCTCGCCGTCGGCCAGCACCACCAGCCGGTCGGCGTACTGGGCCGCCAGGTTCAGGTCGTGCAGGATCACGACCGTGATCCAGTTCTGTTCACGCGTCTGCCGGTGCAGATGGTCCATCAGCACCACCTGATAACGCATGTCCAGTGCACTGACCGGCTCGTCCAGCATCATCACCTCGGGCGAGCGCAGCAGCACCTGGGCAAACAGCGCCATCTGCCGTTGACCGCCACTCAGCGCATGGATCGGGCGCTCGGCGATATGCATCAGCCCGACCGCGTCCAGCGCCTGAAGGGCCGCCAGCACGGTCTCGTCATCGACCCGCATGCCCAGCCGGTCCAGACGGCCCAGCATCACCACTTCCAGTGTGCTGAGATCCAGATCCAGCCGGGTGTCCTGCGGCATGTAGCCAAAGCGCTGGCGCCACAACGGCAGACGGGTGTGGCGGATGTCGTCGCCGTTCAGGCGGATGTGACCGGCGCTGGGGCTGAGCTCGCCGAACAGCGCCCGCATCAGGCTCGTCTTGCCGCAGCCGTTGGGACCGATGATGGCCGTGACCTCGCCGGGCCGGAAACTCACCGAATAACCGCAGGCCACCGGGTGCGTGCCCGCTTTCAGATGCAGTCGATCGACTTCAAGCATGGCCGCGCCTCCAGCCCAGGATCAGCCAGAAGAAGAAGGGCACGCCGATGATCGCCGTGACCACTCCAACCGGAAACAGGGCGCCCGGAATCAGCGTCTTGGACAGCACCGAGGCGGCCGACAGTATCACGGCGCCGCAGAGCATCGACAGCGGGATGAAGTAGCGCTGGTCCTCGCCGACCAGGATGCGGGCGATGTGCGGGGCCACCAGACCGATGAAGCCGATCACGCCGACGAAGCTGATCGCCGTCGAGGTCAGCAGCGCCACCAGCACCAGGGTCTTGAGCCGTAGCCTCGCCACGTCCACCCCCAGGCTGCGGGCACGCGCCTCGCCCAGCCGCAGCGCCGTCAGTTTCCAGGCGTCCCTGACCAGCAGGATCGTGCAGAAGGCTGTCACCACGGCGGTGATCAGCAGCGAGGCCCAGGTGCTGCGGGACAGATTGCCGAACAGCCAGAACAGGATCTGCTGGTTCAGTTCGGGCGAGGACATGAACTGCAGCAGCGACAGCAGCGACTGGAACAGAAAGAGCAGCGCGATGCCGGCCAGGATCAGCGTCTGGGCGCTGACCTGCCGGAACATGGCGATGCCGAACAGCACCGAGGCGGCCAGCATGCACATGATGAAGGCACCCAGGGGCACGCTGATCAACGGTTCGATCTCCAGGCCCAGCACGTCGGCATGCAGCCCGAGCGCCGCCCCCAGGCCCGAGGCCGCTGCCAGACCGAGGGTGTAGGGGCTGGCCAGCGGGTTGTCGAGCAGGGTCTGCATCTCGGCACCTCCCAGACCCAGGGCCGAACCGACCACGATCGCCATCAGCGCAATCGGCAGCCGGATGTCCCAGACGATGGCGCGGGTGCCGGCCGAGGCTTCTTCCGGTTTCAGCAGCGTTGCGACGACATCGGACAGCGGCATCAGCGAAGGCCCGGTGGCGATATCGAGCACGAGCGTGCCCAGCAGTACGAGCAGCAGCATCAGCAGCCAGCGCAGGCGACGGGATTCGCGCCGCCGCTGACTGACGAGCGCCTGCTGCAGTGTGTCGAGGCTTGCCTGGGAGGAGGACATGGTGGGATGGACAGCGGGGAAGGGGGACAAGGGACACCAGCCGCACCCTGCAACAGCCGGGGCAGGGGCGGCAGCACCGTGTGCGGATTTCCTGTTACCGGGCAGCGTCCTTCAGGCCGGTATAGAAGGTGCCGCTGGGCACCACCGGCAGGTAGCGCTTGTAGAAGTCGATGTAGTTCGTTTCCGGGTCGATATCCTTGAACAGCTGGGGATAGGCCACCTTGGCGATGTACTGGATCGACGGGTAGTCGGTGATGCTGCGCGAGGCGCCCTGATACACGCCGTAGATGCGCCCGTTCTTGATCGCGGGCAGATCCGACCAGCCGGCGCGCTGGGTGAAGCCGGCCAGCCGCTTCTGCGCCTCGCTGCGCGCGACGCCTTCACCGATCAGCATCGCCGTCGGGTTCTTCTTCGATTCGGTGCCCGAGATCAGCACGATGTCCGGGCGCGAGGCCAGGATCTGCTCCGGATTCAGCGGTCCCCAA
>JBHADS010000393.1:0-4128 GCA_041855185.1 Lautropia sp.
CCAAGATCGATGCCGAAGGCGTCAACGTGCGCACCGAATCGATGCTGACGATGATGCTGGGTGGCATCGCCTTCGCCTCGCCCGAGGAGGGGCGCGGCGCGCAGGCCCACAGCAACACCCACTTCCGCCTGGCCCGTGACCAGGATACGGCGATGGCCTCCCTCGATGGTCCCTCGCGCACGCTGGTGCTGGAGTTCGATCAGTCGCTGCGCGGGCTGCAGCCCGGGGCCACGGTCGATTTCCGCGGGCTGGAACTGGGGCGCGTCAAATCCATCGGCATGGAAGTCGACGACAAGACCGGCGAGGTCAGGATGCCGGTGCTGATCGAGATCTTCCCCGAGCGGATGAATCTCGACGGTGGTAACAAGGTCCGGATGGAGGGTGAGGCGCTCAGCGCCGAGCACGAACTGGAGAGCCTGCAGCGACTGGTCGATCGTGGCCTGCGCGCCCAGCTGCGCACCGGCAATCTGCTGACCGGCCAGCTCTACGTGGCGCTGGACTTCTTCCCGCAGGCCCGGAAAGCCCGTGTCGAACGGGAGGGCGCCTGGCTGGCGATGCCGACGGTCCCCAATTCGATGGATGAATTCCAGAACCAGATCGCCACGCTGCTGGACAAGGTCAACAAGATCCCCTTCGAGGAGATCGGCACCGAACTGAAGCAGACCCTGGCAGGGATGCGCCGCACGCTGGTGCAGGCCGAAGGCACGATGAAGCGTCTGAACCTGGAGACGACGCCGGAGCTGAACCGGAGTGTCCAGAGCCTGCGTCGTACCCTCGACTCGGCCGACCGGCTGCTGGCTTCGGGCTCGCCGCTGCAGGAGGATGTGCAGAAGACCCTGCACTCGGTCTCGAAGGCGGCCGATTCCCTCAAACGTCTGACCGATTATCTGGAGCGTCACCCCGAAGCGCTGCTGTATGGCAAGACAGGAGATCAAAAACGATGAGCCAAGGACCGAGCTTCGCCCCGGCGGCAGGAAGGCTTCGCCGCCGCCTGCCGGGCACCGTGACGCTGCTGGCAGCCCTGATCACGGCCGGCTGTGCAACGTCGCCGCCGGTGCATTTCTACAGCCTCTACGCGCCCCTGGATGAGACGCCGATGGCGGCCGGTCAGGCGAACGCAGCCCGGGCCGGCATCGACGCGGCAGACGGGGCGCTGCGCGTGCTGCAGCCGCGATCGCCACAGGCGGGCGGCGCCGGGCGCGCCCCTGCCGGAGGCACAGGCGCCACGGACACGACGCTGCAGCCGCAGCCGGGTCTGCGTTTCGAGATCGCAGCCCTCACGCTGCCCGAGCGGCTGGACCGTTCCAACATCGTGATCCATCCGCTGGCCGGCCGACAGGAGGCTGCCACGGCGCCAGCCGAAGTCTCGCTGCGCATCCTGGAGAATTCCCGTTTCGACGCGGTGCTGGGCGATGCCTTCAAGGATGCGCTGGCGGCCCATCTTGCCACCCTGGCGGCCACAGGACCGACGCCGGTCCCCGCACGGCTGCGGCTGACGCTGCAGGTCTACCGTTTCGATGCCCGTTCCGACGGCCGGATCGACTCGCTGATCGATTGGCGTGTGCGCCGGCTGGACGAAGGGCAGGCACAGGCCAGCGAGCGCGAGTACGCCGGCATTTCCTGCCGCTTCCAGAGCAGCACGCAGGCGGCCAATGGCGAGGTCGATGCACTGGTGGCAGGGATGCAGCAGCAGGTGCAGCTGCTGGCTCAGGACATCGTCTCCAGCAGCCGGCAGTGGCTGCGTGATGACGGCCGGCAGGACGATTGCCTGCAAGGCTCATGAGCAAGCGTTTTCCGGGTCAACCAGCGTGCAGCGATGCATCACAGGGTACAGTAGCCGTCCGGACCAAGGTCTTGAGGACATTTGGGGGCTTGCGCATGCAGGCCGCCGTCAACGCGTGTCGGATGGACAGTGATGACAGACAGTGACAGCGAGCCGGCCTCCGGGATGCCAGGGATGGCCTTCGGAGCGGCGGATGAAAATGGCGGGTGTGTCGAGCGCTTCGATGCCTTCGACCGGGCCATGATGCGCCATGCGATCGACCAGGCGCACAATGCGGCGCTGCATGGCGAGGTGCCGGTGGGAGCCGTGCTGGTTCGGGACGGGCAGGTGATCGCCACCGGCTACAACCATCCGATCGGCAGCCACGACCCCACGGCGCACGCCGAGGTCCGGGCGCTGCGGATGGGCGCCGAGCAGTTGCGCAATTACCGGCTCACCGGCACCACGCTCTATGTCACGCTGGAGCCCTGCATGATGTGCCTCGGCGCGATGCTGCATGCCCGTGTCGGCCGTGTGGTTTTCGGCGCCCGCGACCCCAAGACCGGCGTCTGCGGCAGCGTGCTCGATCTGCCGGCACAGCAGCAGCTCAACCACCAGACCCGGGTCGAAGGCGGCCTGCTGGCCGAGGAATGCGGGCGGCTGCTGCAGGATTTCTTCGCCGGGCGGCGCGCCCAGCGTCGGGCCGAGCGCCAGGCGCGGCAAGCCGCGCAACAGCCGCTGCCTGCCGGAGCGCCGGGCAGCGGCATCGAGGTCGAGTTCATCGACGACGAAGGCTGATGAAAAAAAGCCCGGCTGCGGCAAACAGTCGGGCTTTTTCGGGCCTGTGCAAGGCCGGTTTCAGTCGATCAGTTGACCTTGGCGGACTTGCGCAGTTTGTCCTGCAGCGCCTGGATCTTCTGACGCTCGAGCTGCTGCTGCAGCTGCGGGCGGACCTGCTCGAACGGAGGCGGCTCTGCGTCACGCACGTCTTCGAGCATGATCACGTGGTAGCCGAACTGCGATTTGACCGGGGTCTGGGTGTATTCGCCTTTCTTCAGCGCCACCATGCCATCGGAGAACTCCTTGACGAAGGTCTCGGGCGTGTTCCAGCCGAGGTCGCCACCATTGGCACCCGATCCGGGGTCTTTCGATTGCTTGGCCAGCGTCTCGAATTTCTCGCCTTTCTTCAGGCTCTCGATGATCTTCTTGGCGTCTTCCTCGTTCTCGACCAGGATGTGACGGGCCTTGTACTCACGGCCGTTGGCGGTGTCCTTGACGAGACGGTCGTATTCAGCCTTGACTTCGGCTTCGCTGACTGGCGAGGCTTTCAGTTCGTTGGCGATCAGTGCGCGGATCAGCGTGTCCTGGCGCATCTGCTCGAGCTGCTGCTTGACTTCGGCCGTCTTCGGCAGGCCGCGCTTGTCGGCTTCCTGCACGAACAGCTCACGGATGATCAGTTCGTCGACAACCTGCTTGCGAAGCTCGGGGGTGTCGGGGCGGCCCTGGGCTGCCAGCATTTTCATGACCTCATCGACCCGGGCCGAGGGAATCGGCTTGCCGTTGACGACGGCCGCGTTCTGGGCCACGGCCGGCGCAGCCACCATCAGCGAGGCGGACAGCAGGGCAGCACAGGCCAGGGTGCGGGAGGAGCGCGAAAACATGCTGGATGGGGAAGCGGTCATGGAAACTCTCTTAAAACGGCATGCAACGAGGGCATGCATTGAACACAAGCGACCCGAGGGGACAGACCGATGGTATCAGCCGCCCGTGAACGGGTCGTCGGCGATGGAGGGATCGATCCGCCTGAACGGTCGATTTCCGGGACTCACTGGCGCGGTGTGTTGGCGCGGATGCTGAGCGCATGGATGCGCGCCGGCATCCAATCGGCCAGGGCATCATACACCAGCCGGTGACGGGCCACGGTCGAGAGACCATCGAAGGCCGATGAGATCAGCGCTACCGAAAAATGGCCGGCACCACCGGCCGCACCGGCGTGTCCGATGTGATGATGACTGTCGTCCTGCACCTGGATTTGTGCATCGGGAAAATATTGTTTCAGGCGTTCATGCAGCTCGTCAGGACTGGGTTTCATCGTCTTCCTTCAGGTGTTTGCTCAGATAGAAGCCCTGGGCCAGCACAAAGACCAGGGTCAGGGCCGTGGTGCCGAACAGCTTGAAGTTCACCCAGACCTCCGTCGAGAAGGTATAGGCGACTTTCAGGTTGACAATGCCCATCAGCAGAAAGAATCCGAGCCAGAGCCGGTTCAGCGTCTTCCAGACCGGCTCGGGCAACTGAATCTGCCCGCCCATCAGATGCTGCACCGGGTTCTTGCCGAGCAGACTGGCCAGCAGAATGCCGGCGGCGAA
>JBHADS010000394.1:0-9004 GCA_041855185.1 Lautropia sp.
CAACCCACAACCCACAACCCACAACCCACAACCCACAACCCACAACCCACAACCCACAACCCTCAACCCCCAAGCTCACAACCCGGGCGGGCATCGGCGGCAGGGCAGGGCGGCGTCTGCACGGTTCCGCACGCCGCCAACAATGAAAAGCGCCGGAGCATGTCATGAGCTGACATATCATCCGGCGCCTTGTCATACCTTCCGTGGAAGGCTTTCATCACGGTGATTCTTTCGATTCGTCGTTCGCTGGGTTCTCCCGTCCGTGGGGGTCGTCAGTGTTCGCGGCAATGTGTCGTGTGCAGGGTTCCGAAAGCAGGGGTCAACGGTCCAGGGTACGGTTCACTTCGGGGTCGTTGCCGCGGAACAGGCGCTCGTCGAACTTGAAGCGCAGGCGCAGGTACGAGCCACGGCTGGTGTACTCGCTGCCAGCCAGGTCGCGGTCCCGGAAGCCCATCCAGTTGTGGCCGGCCGACAGCCACAGGTTCGCGCTGACCAGATAGCCGATCTCGGCGCCCGCCGCGTTCTGGCTGGTGCCACCCGGGCTCCACATCCGGTGGAACATCCCGCTCAGATCCCAGCGCTCGCTCAGGCTGTAGGTCAGCCGGCCGCCGGCCAGATAGGCGGTGAAGCGGCTGTCGCCATCCGGGAACAGATCGATCTGCCGCTTGCCGGCCAGGCGTCCGGTCAGCCACCAGTTGCGGGTCGGATGCCAGTCGGCCACCATGCTGGCAATGTGCTTGGTATAGCCATCGGCCAGCGTCTCCATCCCGTCACTGCTCTGCAGCACCGGATCACGGCGCTTCCAGTATTCGTAGCGGAACAGGGTGTTGACCCGGTTGTAGTCGGTGTCACGATAGGCGAAGCCGAGCTGGAAGCGGTTCTCGTAGCGCTTGGGCTGCGCATCGCCGAACTCGTTCAGCAGATAGTGGTTGCGGATCAGCGCCGTCCAGTCGCGGCTCAGCTTGCGTGACAGGGTGATGGTCGACAGCCAGCTGTCATAGCCGCCCAGATAGGGATCGGCCTGGGCGGTGGCGTTGTCCTCGGCCACTTTCTGGCCCGAGGTGTGACGCCATTCCAGCCGCTTGCCCACCAGCCAGCGCTCGGTCGGACGCCACTGCAGCCCCATCGTCAGCGCTGTGCTGCTGCGGTCGGTGCCGTCGAGCACCTGCAGGCGCTCGGCGCCGGTCTGCAGGCTCAGGGTGGGGGAGAGGCGCCAGATGTTGCGCAGGCCGTTGGCCCACTGGGCCTGACGGGCGCTGATCGCGTCATACATCCGGTATTCGCTGTACAGCGTACCGTCGCGCATGTACTCGGTGTCCAGGCCGAAGACGAAGGCATCCGAGCGGTAGGGGCTGCGCAGCTGCGTGCCGGTCTGCGGATCGGTGACGGTGGCGCTGGTGGCCACCGTCGACAGGCCGGTGTTCCATTCGTAGCGACCGAACAGGCGGGTTTTTTCCTGCACCTGCCAGCTGGCGCCCAGGGCGGCGCGGCGGTGCTCGGAATGATCGATGTCCTGCTCGATCTCGGCTGCCAGACGCAGATAATCGAGGGGCAGCCAGCTCAGTCCCAGCATGGCGGCCGTGTATTCCACCGGCACGCCGGCCAGCCCGCTGCCCACCTGGCTGCCATAGCCGGTGCTCCAGCCCGAGCCGGTGTTGTAGAGCGTTTCGCCGCGCACCGGGTCCAGGGCGCTGGGGGAGGTGCCATAGAAGCCGCCGCCGAATCCCTGCGAGACCACACCCACCCCATAGGGGGCGCTCAGGTTGCTGGCCGTCACCAGACCATCGCTGGTGCTGCTGCCCGCGTGTTCCGAGACCCGGTTGGCGCCGACCTCGACGCGCACCCGGGGGGTGGGATCGAGCTGCAGACCGGCCTGCACCTGGGTACGGTCAGCGCCACTCTGGCGATCCTCGACATAATGGCCGCGGGTGTAGACCGCCACGCCCGTCCGCCGCTCGCTGCCTGGCTGCGCATCAGCATCCGTGTCGGCGCCGGCCTGCTGCCCGGCCTGTGCTTCGCGCAGCACCCGACGGGCTTCGAGCCCGCCCTGACGCTGGCCGCCCGAGAAGGAGGAGGCCGGGTTGTTGAAGCCGGCATCGCTTTCGCCGTACCACGCGCCGATGGCGCCCCGATCGCCTTCATAGCCGGCCTCGGCACGCCAGGCATCGCCCTCGACGGTGCCGGTGGTGCTGCCCGGATTCAGGTTGTAGTGATGGCCGCCCAGCGAATCGGCCTGGGATTCGGTGCGTGCCACTTCGCCCCGCACCCAGCCGCGTTCACCGATCATCACACCGGCGTTGGCGCTGGCCATCTCGAACTCGGCCATCGGGTTGCGGTCCTTGACCCAGGAGCCGCCGACGTTGACCGAGGGAACGGGCTGAAACTGGCCATTGACGCCGTAGACCCAGTATTTCTCGCCGCCCTGATCGACCTCGTAGGTGATGCGCACCGAAACCGGGTTCAGGTTCTCGTCCACCGAGGGCACGGGGCGGTTCAGCAGGATGCGGCCGCTGAAGGGCTCGAAGGTGTAGTCCGTGAAGCGGGTCAGCGGACGGCTTTCGAGGATGCGCGAAGGCGCATGCCGGTCGCGCACCAGGATCGTCACCTGCTCGGTGCCGAGCACGGCATTGGCCGCGTTGCTGACGGAGTAGGGGCCGGAGATGCCGCGGCCCGGAAACTCCTCGACCACCTGGCGCAGGCTGTCGTGGGCGGCAAAGCTGTCGAAGAAGCCGCGCTTGCCTTCGAGGTGGCCGCGCACACCGGTCAGCGCCCGGTCGTACTGACCGAGGTCGCGGGTCTGCAGGCGTGCCACACGGCCCTGACCGGCGCTCTCGCTGAAGCCGCTGCCGGTCACGATGTCGCCGTACAGCAGGTAGTTCCGGTCTTTGTCCAGGCGGACATAGAGACGGCTGTTGCTCTGGGCATCGAAGCCGACCAGCGAGCTGTCGCCATACACCGGATACCAGCGCTCGGGGTCCAGATCCCGGAACAGCCGGTTGTTGTCCGGGTGCTCGCTGTCGTAGGCCATGGTCAGCAGCATGTCGCCACGGACCTTGCCCTTCAGGAAGAAGGCGCTCTGCAGGGCTGCGTTGTACTTGCCGTTATTGATGTCACGGGACCATGCGTGGATCTGATCCTCGAACGCATCGTCGGGGCGCACGTCCTCCAGCGTCAGGGCACCGCGGTCGCGGCGCAGCGAGATGATGCCTTCGATCACGCCGGCGGCGATCATGTCGCGCAGCTCGGGCACGAAATCGATGTGGCCGACCAGCTGCACCGGCCCCGAATGAACGCGGATCTCGACGGTCTGCGGATTGGGGGGCGCCAGCAACCAGACTTCGGCGCGGCCGTTGTTCAGTTCGACCTGCATGCCGGGTTCGACCGGGTTCAGATCGGCGGGGGCGAGCCCCTTCTCGTCGCTGTCCGCTCCGGGCAGCTTCAGCCGGCCAGCCGATGCCTCGATGGTCACGTAGGATTTGCCCCGGATGGCCTGGTTGTCGGCATCGAAGGCGCGGATGCGCATCTTGGCCGGTGTCTGACCATCGGCCGGCAGATTGTTCTGTTCGACCTCGACGGTGATCCGGCGGATTGCATCATGCTCGCTCACCGGTGCTGCCGGCGCATCGAGCACGGAGGGAACGGTGGGCAGGGGATGGACCGGCGTGACGCGCCGGGAGTCCATCTCGCTGGCGAAACCAAGGACAGGGGCCAGCGCATAGATGCTCAGCAGGGGGGCTGCCCAGCGCCGATGGTGGGCCTGAGCCTTGTCAGTCTGGTTGCGCTGCTTGCTCTTTCGATCGCCGTTCATTCGGTCCCTCAATATCCGATGAAACCCTGTTGTCGATGGATGGTGTTGGGTGTCACTGGTGGGTGACGGGGCCGGCGTGCCATCGGAAACAGGCCGGCGTGGCCGAAACACCCGGGGGCTTCTCGACCCAGGGGTTTCACCAGGAATGCCCGGGCATTGTCACCAGAAGGGCAGGGGCGTGAGAGAGGGAGAAAGACGGGCGGCTGATGCCGGTTGACGAGGGGGCGGGGGCGAGCGCTTTGTCGTGACAGTGACGAAAGTCCTGCGCCTGGGCAAAAAAAATGCCCGGGGTCATCCGGGCATCGGGGGCACCGGGCCGCCGTGAAGCGGCCGGCGCCGGTGGGGCTTGGGGGCGATCAGCCTTTGGCGGCGTCCAGGCGACGGGCCACTTCGTCCCAATTGACCACGTTGTAGAACGCGGCGATGTAGTCGGGACGACGGTTCTGGTAGCGCAGGTAGTAGGCGTGCTCCCAGACATCCAGACCCAGGATCGGGGTGTTGCCGCTGGTGCCGGCTGCCTTGCCCATCAGCGGGCTGTCCTGGTTCGGGGTGCTCTCGACCACCAGCTTGCCATCGGCCGAGACCGACAGCCAGGCCCAGCCGCTGCCGAAGCGGGTCAGGGCTGCCTTGGTGAAGGCATCCTTGAAGGCCTCGAAGCCGCCCAGATCACGGTCGATGGCGCTGGCCAGCGCACCGCTCGGCTGACGGGCGCCGTTGGGGCTCATCACGGTCCAGAACAGCGTGTGGTTGGCGTGACCGCCGCCGTTGTTGCGCACGGCGGTGCGGATGCCTTCGGGCAGGCTGTCCAGCTGGGTGATCAGCGTGTCGATCGGGGTGTCGGCGCTCTGGCCAGCGCCTTCCAGGGCGGCGTTCAGGTTGTTGATGTAGGTCTGGTGATGCTTGGTGTGATGGATTTCCATCGTCTGCGCATCGATGCTGGGATCGAGCGCGTCGTAGGCGTATTCGAGTTTGGGCAGGGTGTAGCTCATGTCAGTCTCTCCTGTCGTGCAAGCGGGCGATGCAGTGGCGTACCGTGCGCCGCAGGCTGCCGGCTGCAGACGCCGGTGGCCCGGGCGGCATGGGTCGGTACACATGCGGCGGTGGTGCACCCGGCCCGATCGGATGGCAGCGAGGTGTCGTCTGCCGGTCCTGCCCGGGCGCGGTGCGTGTCACCGCATCGGGTGTGGCTCCTCCCCGGGCTGCCAGCGCGCAAGCGACCGGCTGACATGCCTTGGGGGAGTGGGCGATGATAGCCCGGTTATCCGCTCGGGAACAACGCGTCCCGGGCAGAAAGCGGGGTCAAGGGGAAACCCGCGCGCCGCTGCAGGCCATCGGGCCAGTGCAGGGCGTGCGGGCAGGATGGGGCTCAGATGCGGCTGAAGATCAGCGTGGCGTTGGTGCCGCCGAAGCCGAAGCTGTTCGACATCACGGCATTCAGCTTGCCGAGCTTGTGCTCGCGCAGGATCGGCAGTCCTTCGGCCTCGGGATCGAGGGTCTCGATGTTGGCGCTGGCGCAGGCGAAGTCGTTCTGAAGCATCAGGATCGAGTAGATCGCCTCGTTCGAGCCGGCCGCGCCCAGCGCATGTCCGGACAGCGATTTGGTCGAGCTGATGGCTGGAATCTCCAGGCCGGCGAAGGCTTCGCGGATCGCGCCCAGTTCCTTGGTGTCGCCGACCGGGGTCGAGGTGCCGTGGGCGTTGATGTAATCGATCTTGCCGCTGCCGTGCTGGGCCATGGCCATCTTCATGCAGCGCACGGCGCCTTCGCCCGAGGGCTGCACCATGTCGTAGCCGTCCGAGGTGGCGCCATAGCCGGTGAGTTCACACAGGATGTTGGCGCCGCGGGCCTTCGCGTGCTCGTACTCTTCCATCACCAGTACGCTGCCGCCGCCCGAGATGACGAAGCCGTCCCGGTTGGTGTCGTAGGCACGGCTGGCTTTGTCGGGCGTCTCGTTGTAGCGGGTGGAGAGCGCCCCCATGCCATCGAACTGCACGCTCAGCGGCCAGGACACTTCCTCGCCGCCGCCGGCGAACACGATGTCCTGCTTGCCGAGCTGGATCAGTTCGGCGGCGTGGCCGATGCAGTGGGCACTGGTCGAACAGGCGGAGCTGATCGAGTAGTTGACGCCCTTGATCTCGAAGGGGGTGGACAGGCAGGCTGCCACCGTGGAACCCATCGTCTTGGTGACGGCGTAGGGGCCGACGCGCTTGACGCCCTTCTGGCGCAGGGTGTCGGCCACTTCGACCTGGGTGATGGGTGAAGCGCCACCGCTGCCGACCACGATGCCGGTGCGGGGGTTGGAGATCTGCTCGCGGGTGAGGCCGGCGTTGTTGATGGCCTCCTGCATGGCGATGTAGGCGAAGGCGGCTGCATCGCCCATGAAGCGATACATCTTGCGATCGATCAGCGAGGCTGCATCGATGTTGATGTTGCCCGCCACATGGGAGCGCATGCCCATTTCTTTGTAGACGGGGTCGAAGCGGATGCCTGACTTCAGGTTCTTGAGCGAATCAAGGACCTCCTGGCAATTGTTGCCCAGGCTCGACACGATGCCGATGCCGGTTACGACGACTCGTTTCATGCCTCGTCTCCTTGGGGTGAAATGCGATGTGTGGACACAGCGGGGAGGTTGGCGGTTGAATGGATCGGCGAATCAGAAGTCGTCGGTGCTGGTGAACAGGCCGACGCGCAGGCTGTTGCCTTCATAGATTTTCTTGCCATCCACACTCATTTCGGCGTCGGCGATGCCCAGCACGAGCTTGCTGTTCATGACCCGTTTGATGTGGATATGATAGGTGACTTTCTTGTGTTTCGGTAACACCTGGCCGCTGAACTTGACCTCGCCGCAGCCGAGTGCCCGGCCTCGTCCGGGGGCGCCGCTCCAGCCCAGGAAGAAGCCCACCAGCTGCCACATGGCATCCAGCCCCAGGCAGCCCGGCATCACCGGATCACCCTCGAAATGACAGCCGAAGAACCAGAGGTCGGGCGTGATGTCCAGTTCGGCAATCACTTCGCCGCGGCCATATTTGCCGCCGTCCTTGGTGATGCTGACGATACGATCGAACATCAGCATGTTGGGCAGGGGCAGCTGCGCGTTGCCGGGGCCGAACATGTTGCCTTTGCCGCACTCGATTAGTTCTTCTTTGGTGTAACTGTTTTGAGGCGCAAATTGGGCCATGTCAATCCTTTGGGAGTTTGCTGATCAAAAGTTGTCCGGATCTGGATGCCACGACACAGGATGGCGGCCTTTTATGAGCGAAGCCGCCGACGACGCCGCACGCAAACAGCGCGGGGGAGCAGGGCTGGTGCCTGGCCCGAGGTATCCTACAGTATATCTGCCAGCGCTTCATCGGCAACCTGCGATCGTGGTGGAGCGTGCGGGGCCCGCCGCCGGGCGCGGCCGGGGTGGGCCACGGCGGTGCTTCGGCGCTTCAGCCGCCGACGGTCGCAGCGGGAGCCACGCTGGCGCCGAGCACGGCGTGCCGCTGCATCGAGGCCGCCACTTCGCCGTTGGCCTTCACCTGCTCGACGAAGCTGCAGAGCAGCGTGTGGGCCGCGGGGCCACGCCCCTTCGGCAGCCCCATCGCCTGCTCGATCACCATGAAGCGCCCGGGCAGCAGGCGCAGGCCCGGCACGCGCGCGGCATCGCGCTCCAGTTGCTGGCGCACGCCGGCGGCCACCTCATGGCCTTCGGCGACGAAGGTGTCGACCACCGCCTGCGACGAGGCGGCCCGCACCAGCGTGGCGTGCTGGATGCTGCGGCTCAGATACAGATCGTAGGCGCTGCCCTTGCCGACGACGATCCGGTGGCCGGCGGCATCGACCTCATCGTTGTCCCGCAGCGGCGAGTCCTCCCGCACCAGGTAGGCGCCCTCGATCAGAACATAGGGGGCGGTGAAGGCGATGCCTGCGCCGCGCTGCGGGTCGATCGCAAAAAAACCGATGTCGGCACGTTCTTCGGTGACGGCTGCCACGGCTGCGCTGGCCACGTCGACGGTTTCGAGCTGCAGCCCCACACCCAGCAGGCGGGCGAAGTCGCGCGCCAGATCGACCGAGATGCCGGCGGGCTCCGGGCTGTCGGGCTGGCGGTGGGCCAGCAGCGGGTTGCCGAGATTGATCACCGCGTGCAACTGGCCGGTGGGTGCGAGGGTGGCAAGCAGGTCGGCATCGATGGGGACTGGGCTCATGGCGTCTCCTGATCGGTGGAATCGGGTGGATCGGCCCCGTTCCTGCGCGGGTCGTGCCCGCTCGGCTCGGGGGCAGGGGCCAGCTTAGCACGGCTGCTCCATTCGGTCGGCGCGGGCTGGCTGGCAGGTCTGCGATTCTGATAGCCAGGACAGCCGTTCCGCCGGAGTGGACCGCGGGGGCAGCTGCCTCCTTCCATCGGCTTCTCGGCCGCCGGCCTTCCGCGCTGCTGAACGGCACCGTCGGCCATCTGTCGGGGGAGGGGGCTATGGCGCCACGGCGGCCCGCGCTTCGCGGTTCGTGCGGATGAGCCCGAGTGGATGACGGCCCTGGTTTGCCCAAAGGCGCGGATCGGCCTGATAATGCACACAGGTGCCCAGCCGCTGCCGCAAGGGGGATGGGACATCGTCTTGCAAAGGAGAATAGTTGTGAGCGTGAAGGAGCCTGGCGGGCAGGAGAAGGAGCTGGCTGTGCACGAGGTCGCGGCCGCCCCGGCCGAGGGCAGCGCGGGCAGTTCCAAGTCGCTGCTCAACCAGCAGTTCACGATGTTGAACAGCCTGCGCAGGGCACGTACCTGGGTGGATGTCTATTTGATCACCGGCACGTGCCTGCACGGTCAGATCAAGTCCTTCGACACCAACATGCTGTTGCTGCAAACCCGCACGGGCGATGTGGCTTTGTATCACCACGCCATCAGCAGTGTCATCCGCGCGCAGAAGCGCACGGGGGGAGGCAAGGGAAGCGCCAAGCAGGGTGGGGCCGGCAAGGTGCCGCGCAAGAGCGCGGCGACGGGGGGCGTGCATCCGGGTGAGTTGGGCTATGTACCCTCGGGGCGTCCGCCACGGATTGTCTCGCTGGATCGTCCATCGCGCGAGCCGCGCCCATTCCAGGAGGACGCTGCCGACGGTGATGCGCCGCGTTCGGTGCGTCCCCGCCTGGGCGCCGTGCGTCGTCCCGCCGAAGTGCCGCCGGGCGTGGTGGTGGTGCGGCACAAACGGGTTCGCACCATCG